>JAEWLO010000052.1 GCA_023457475.1 Pseudomonadota bacterium
GCACGGCGGCGATGATCGCCGCCACGCCGGTCGGCACGGCCATCCACAGGAAGGTCACGGTGGCCTGCAGCGAGACATCGGCCGGGGTCTGGGTGAAGCCGTGTTCGGCCATGCCCCGGTAGAAGCCGACCAGGCGATGGGCCGAGGTCGCGGTGGCGACCGCCAGCACCCCGGCCACGAGCACGGCCATGCCCGCCAGGTCGCGGCTGACGTAACTCTTGCCCTTCTTCGACTCCTTGAGGAGGCGATGCGGTGTCGGCTTCTCGGTCTTCATGGGCTCACCACCGGCAGCAGCATCTGCAGGGCGTCGGCGTGATCACGGATCTGCGGCACCTGCCGCGCGATGGTCGGCATCAGGTAGAACAGCAGCGCGATGAAGGCGATGAGCGACTTCACCGCCAGCGAGATGGAGAACGGATTCATCTGCTGGGCAAAGCGCGACAGCACGCCGAGCAGGATCTCGACCAGGAACAGCAGCAGCAGCACCGGCAACGCCATTCGCACGGCACCGGCCAACAGCGTGGCCGCATAGGCGTGCAGCTTGTCGACATTCAGATCGAAGCCGCCGCCCAGGGGGACCAGGGCGTAGCTGGCCTGGATCACCTCCAGCAGGACCAGCATGCCGTCGGTGGCCAGGAACACCACCACGGCCATCAGCTGCAGCAGGTTGGCAAGTTCGGTGGCTTCGACGCCACTGGTCGGGTCCAGCATGGCCCCGACGCCGGCACCCCGCTGGTTGTCGATGATCGCGCCCATGCCATGGAAGATGTGGAAGGGCAGCGCCACCACCATGCCGATGGCGGTGCCGAGCAGCACTTCGCGCAGCAGCACGCCGCCCATGGACAGCATGTCCTGGGGCATGGCGACGGCGGTGCCCACCGTGCTCGGCCAGAGCCCGATGAGCATCATCACCGCCACCACGGTGCGGGCCATCTTGGCCGGCATGACGCCGGGCGACAGGTAGGGAATCCAGACCAGGCAGGCCCCGATCCGGGCGATGCCGAGGATCATCGGCACCATGTGGTCGCGGGTCAGCGCAACCAGCTCGGCATCGAGGGGAGACAGGTGCATGGCATCAACCGGCAAGCGCGGTCTGCAGCGCCAGCCGGCCGAAGTCGAGCATGCGGGCGCTCATCCACGACATCAGCACCAGCAGGCAGGCGATGACGGCCAGCAGCTTGCCCCCGTAAGGCAGGGTCTGCTCCTGCAGCTGGGTGACGGTCTGGAACAGGCCGATGATGAGGCCCACGATGGTGGCCACGGCGACGGGGGCGGCCGAGAGCAGCAGGATCAGCAGCAGGCTCTTGTTGCCCATGAACATGACGGCATCCATCGCGGCTCCTACATGGGGACGTCGAGGTACTGGCGGACCAGGCCCTGCGAGAGCAGGCTCCAGCCATCCATTGCCACGAACAGGATCAGCTTGATGGGCGCGGAGATCGTCACCGGGCTCATCATCATCATGCCCAGCGACAGCAGCACGCTGGAGACGACCAGGTCGATCACCACGAACGGCAGGTACAGGTAGAAGCCGATGCGGAACGCATCCTTGAGCTCGCTCAGCGCATACGTCGGCATCAGCGCGAACAGCGAGCGCTCATGCGGCTCCAGCGCCGGCATCGGCACACCCGGCTCGGCGTGGCGGGCGCGCTCGAAGAACTCCAGCAGTTCCGGGTCGGAATACGTCGCCAGGTACACCTTGTAGCCGTCCAGGCTGCCATCGAGGAAGCCCACGACGGCCGCCACTGAGTCCAGCGGGACGTCCAGCGCCAGGTAGGCGTCGTAGACGCTCTGCACGATCGGCTGCATCACATAGAACGCCAGCATCAGCGCCAGCGCGTTGAGCACCATGTTCGACGGCACCTGCTGCAGGCCCAGCCCATTGCGCAGCAGCACGAACACCACCGAGAACTTCAGGTAGCAGGTGCCGGCGGCGATCAGGAAGGGCAGCAGCGCCGCCACGGACATCACCGCGATCAGCGAGATGTCGTTGTTCACGAAGCTCATGGCAGCACGGGAGCCTGATGCAGCTGCACGCCCAGTTGGTCACCCACCTGCACCAGCTCGCCACGGGCGACGGTCTGGCCGTTCACCCGCAGCTGCAGCTGGGTCCAGGCGTTGGGCGGCAGGGCGAACACGGTGCCGGGCTGCAGCGCGGCCAGCTCGCCGACGCTGTGCTGCTGCTGGCACAGCACGACCTCGACGGTGACCGGCAGGCGGGCCACGTCGAGGCCTGCCGGCGCGGCGGGCAGCGGCGGAACAGCGCCCGGTGGCGGGACCTGGGCGGCGATGTCGCCGTCCTCGTCCAGGAAATCGAAGGGGGTATTCACGGAAATGGTCTCCAGAGTGAAGTCGAAGGTGTAGAGGCGATGCGTGGCGGTGCGGGCGACCGGCTGGAACTGGGTGAGCAGCACCACCGAACCGGGCGTGAGGCTGCGCAGACGCTGCAGCGACAAGGTCACGCGGGCCACTTCAAGGTCCACGGCCAGCGCCAGCGTGGTCACGCCGCCGGGGGCCTGGACGGCGGGCGTCACGCGCATCTGCTTGATCCAGGCGCTGCCCTGGGCGGTGTCGAAGCAGGGCTGCGCACCCCGTGCGATACCCGCCACGCCGGCGGGGACGACATCACGCAGCTGGACCTCCACCGGGGCCAGGGCCGGATGGTGGAACTGCAGCAGCGGCCCCTCCGGCAGCCAGCGGGCAAGCGTTTCGCGGTCAACCAGCTCGGACCAGGCCAGGCCGGACAGCGCCGGCAGCATGCGCGGGCACCACTCGTCGGCGGGAACCGCTACCTGCAGCGTGCCGAAGTGCCCGCTGATGTCGAAGCGCAGCATGGCACCGGCGGAAGGCGCTTCCCGCCACTGCGGCGACACGCCCAGCCGCGCGCACGCGGCGGCGATCTCCGCCTGAGCGATGTCGGCGGCGGTCAACGTGGCGAAGGGCCAGGTGCGTGCGCTCATGAGTGCTCACGCCCGCGCTTGCGCTGTCGGCGCTCGTCGGCGTCGGTTGCGCTGTCGACTTCCGCCGCGGAGCTCTCGGCCAGCTGCATGTGCAGGCCTTCGGGCAGCGCGGAAGCGCTCAGCGCCTTCCAGACTGCGGGGGATGACGTATGCACGGTGAAGTGCTGCTGACCCGGCAGATGTGGACCCGTCGGCTGGCGGATCACCGCCGCATTGCCCGGCCCCCACGTCAGGAAGTTGTAACTGATCTCAGGCGCGGCGCTGCGCCGCGCGAGCAACTCGTTGGTCTGTTGCACCTGTTTGATGTGTTCGACATGTCGCTGCTTCTGGGTCATTTCGTGGCTGCGTGCCTGCCCGGCTTCCTGCCCGCTGCGCTGTTCGGCCTGCTGGCCCGCCACCTCGCGTGCGGACGACGGCAAGGCCGCTGCGGCCTCGCCCTGCCCGCCCTGCCCGACCGGCGTGTTGCCGGCCTCCTGCCGCGCGACCGGTTCGACGGCCACGGGGGCATCGGCTACGCGATCGGTCGGTGCGGCGGACGCGCCACCCGCGACCACCGTCGCCTTCGACGCAGCGGCCTCACGCTGCCAGGCTCCGCCGCGCTGGGCGGTGCCAGAGCCGCGAGCAGGTGACGGCAGTACGACCGTTTCGCCGGTAGGCACCGCCGCCGCGGCCTGCGGCGAAGGCAACGCTGCGGCCTCGCCCATCACCGGTGCAGCCGCAGCAGGCACAGCGGCGGGCGTGAGGTGCGGTGCGCCCGGAAGCACGGCCGAACCGACATGCTGTGCTGCCGGAGACATTGCGGCAGGCATCAGCGCGACCGGCGCGACACGCGGTGCCGCCAGCGTCGATGCGGCAAGGGCCGTCGCGACAGGCGATGCCGCAGGCGTCGACGCCACAGATGGCTGCAGCGGCGCGGCAGCGGGAGCGTGCGTGGGCATGCCCGTCGGCGGGAACGAAGGCGGTATCGGCTGTGAACTGGCCAGCACCTGCAGCGCGGGCGCGGTGGCCGCACGCGCTGTGACCAGTATGGCGATGGCGCGCGGACACTCCGCCTTCATCACCACCTCCAGGTCATCATCGTCCGCGTCGCCACGGAGGGGACGCTCGACGAAGCTGATGTCCTCCAGTAAGAGATACGCGGCATCGTCATCCTGCGACGATGCGGCGGCCAGGCCCTGCAGCCCCTTGGGTGGGGCGGACGCGTCCCGGCCGGGATGACGCTCCTCGACGCGCTGGCTCAGCGGCAGCACGGCTCCCACGGCGGTGGACGCGCTGATGGCGGGCGCGTTTTCAATGTTCAACGACATGCGTACTCCTCTTCAATCTGTCGCTCCTGGCGGCGTTGCAGCGCCTGCCGGTGGCGGTGTTCGAGTCGCGCACCGGCGGCTTCAAGCCGGCGGGCGCGTGATTGCTGGTGCGCGGCATCCCGCCGCAGGTGCTGCTCGCGCTCACGGGCCTGTTCGGCCTGCAGCTGCAGGTCGCGCGCGCGCAGGTCGCACTCCAGAACATGCGCACGGGCGATGGCGACCGCGCGCAGGCGGTCGAACAGGCGCTGGCGGTCCAGGCCCAGTTCTTCGCCCACCTGCGCCTCCAGCAGCCGCGTATCGGCATCGGTGCGCAGACCGGCGGCCTGCTGCTCGTGGTCGAGCGCCCGGGCCGATTCGGCGGCGGCATCGCGGCGCAGGCGCTGCGCGCGGTGGTCCACCCAATGCGCGATGCGGCGCGGGTCAGCGGACGACGGCATGCAGTCCCTCCACGGCAGCGGCGGCATCGACCGGCGCATGCAGCGGCTGACGCAGGAAGGCATTCAGACGCGGCTCGCGGGCCACGGCGTCGTCCTGCTCCGGCTGCGCACCGGGCCGGTATTCGCCGATGTCGCGCAGCAGCTGCAGGTCTTCCAGCCGGCCCAGCAGCGCGCGCAGACGATTGGCGGACGCGGCCTGCGCTTCGCTGGCCAGCTGCTGGTACAGCCGGCTGGCGCTGCGCAGCACGTCGATGGCCGGAAAGTGCCCGCGCTGGGCAAGGCGGCCACTGAGATGGATGTGCCCGTCGAGCAGCGATTTCACTTCTTCACCGACCGGGTCGGGGTCGGTGTCGTCTTCCAGCAGCACGGTGTAGAACGCGGTGATGCTGCCCAGCGCCGTATTGCCCGGGCGCTCGACCAGATGCGGCAGGGCCTCGAACACCGATGCCGGGAAGCCGCGCCGCGCCGGCGGTTCGCCGGCCGACAGCGCCACATCGCGCAGGGCGCGGGCATAGCGCGTGGCCGAGTCCATCACCAGCAGCACGCGGCTGCCCTGTTCGCGGAAGTACTCGGCCACGCGGGTGGCCACCATGGCGGCGTTGACACGGGTGGCCGGGGAGGTATCCGAGGTGGCCTGCACGACGATGGTGCGGGCCGCGTGCGGGCTGGCGGCGATGGCGTCGACAAATGCCGCGACCTCGCGGCCGCGTTCGCCCACCAGGGCCACCACGCGCACATCGCAGTCGGCGTTGGTGAGCAGCATTTCCACCAGGGTGGTCTTCCCGCAGCCGGCCGCGGCGAAGATGCCCATGCGCTGCCCCTCCCCTACCGTGAGCAGTGCATCGATGGCGCGCACCCCGGTGGCGAACGGGGTGTCGATGGCGCGGCGCTGGCGGTAATCCAGCGCGGCGGCCTGGACCGGTGCAGCGCGCCCGCCGGCCGCCGGCGGGCGTTCCCCGCGCTCGTGAAGGCGCTCCACCACGCTGCCGAAGCCATCCATCACGCAGCCGAGCAGATGCGCACCCAGCTGCACCTGCAACGGTTCACCGGTGGGCACCACCAGCACATCGGCGGCCAGCCGCGACGGCGCACCCAGCAGGGCCACGGTGGCCACACCGTCGTCCACGCGCGTGACCACGCCGTGCGTCAGCAGGGTCGCATCCGCCGCGGAACGTCGCACATGGCAGTGCTCGCCCACGGCGACGTGCGCCAATGGCACGCGCAGTTCACCGGCACGGACCGCCAGCGGGGCCGCGCAGGGACGCCAGCAGGGCACGGCCTGGCTCACCGCAGCAGGGCCTGCATTTCCAGCACGCGCCCGTGGAAGGTCTCGATGGCTTCGGCCATCAACGCAGACTGGTGCTGGCATTCGGGCTGCAGCAGGCCGCCGATGAGGCAGGCGTCGTCGATCTGGCGCAGGGCCAGACAGCCATTGGCGAAGCTCGGAGCCGGCGCGCTCAGTGCGGCCAGCAGCTCTTCGGCCCGGCTGCTGAAGCGCAGTTCCTGCGACGTATCCAGGCGTCCCCAGAGGAACACGGCGTCCCCCACCGGGTCGAGCAGCAGCTCGCCGACATCGGCAAAGCCCATGACGACCGAGGAATGGGTATCGAACTGGAACCGCGATGGATCGCAGCCGAGTTCCTGCAGCGCGGCATTCAGGGTTTCAAGCAGATGGCTCATAGGCTTCTCATGACATCAAGGGTGACCGCGTCGGAGATCTCACCGAACGAAAGCACCGGGGTGGTGGGGAGTTTGTTTTCGATGAAGCGCTTGACGAAGCGACGGATATCCGGAGCCACCATCAGCACCACGTCGGGCCGATAGGCGGAGACCTCGCCGACGTGCAGCGCGAAGCGGTCCATCAGCTCGTTGGACTCGGTCGGCTCGAGATTGAGGTAGGCCGCGCCCTGGCTCTGGCGGATGCCACTGCGGATCTGGTCTTCGACGCCGCTGGAGACCAGGATGGCGGGGATGCGGCCATCGCGCGCGAACCGCGCGGAGATGTACCGGGCCAGCGCGGAACGGACGTGCTCCACCAGCAGGATGACGTCCTTCTCGCGCTGCCCCCACTGGGCCAGGGTTTCCAGCACCACCTTCATGTTGCGGATGGAGACGTCTTCGCGGAGCAGTCGCTGCAGCACCTCGGCCACGCGCTGGATGGGCATGTGCCGGTACGCCTCCTTGACCAGCTCGGGGAAGCGCTTCTCCAGCGCATCGAGCATGTGCTTGGCTTCCTGGATGCCGAACAGCTCGCCGACGTTGCGCAGCACGGCACCGTGCACCAGCCGGCGCAGCTCCTCGTAGTCGGTGGAGATGTCGCAGCCCATGGCCATGACGTCAGCCTGCGAGGCGACCGGCACCCAGCGCGCGGTGGTGCCTTCGTGCGGCACCATGATGCCCATGCCCAGTGCATCGAGCTCGTCCTGACGGCCCAGCACGCGGACATGCCCGTGCACCACCTGCCCGTTCCCGGCAGGAATTTCGTTGATGAGGACCTTGACCTGGTGGTCCTGGGCGGGCTCATGCGGTCGCAGCACGAAGGCCGCCAGGTGCATGCCGGTGTTGATGAAGGCGTCGTGGCGCAGCCGCTCTTCCCACTTGCCGGCGGTGGCCACCTCGTGCAGCGGCCCGGGCAGCAGCAGGATCAGCGGCAGCGTTTCGCTGGTGAGGGTGCCGTTGGCATCCACGGTTGCGGTGCTGCCGGCCGGCTTGCCGGTGGCGGGATCGGTGACCGCCCCGGCACCGCTGGCCGCCTCCTTCTGCCCCTTGCGCACACGCCACGCCAGCAGCGCGGCCAGGCCCAGCGCCAGACCGGCGAAGACGGGCAGCGGGAACCCCGGCAGGAAGCCCATCAGCAGCACCAGCACCGCGCCGATGGCGAGCACCACGTTGCTGTTGAGCAGTTCGTTGAGGATGCTCGCGCCGAGGTTGTTGCCCTCGCCGCTCACGCGGGTGACGATGAAGCCGGCGCTGATGCAGATCAGCAGCGCCGGAATCTGCGCGACCAGGCCATCGCCGATGGTCAGCAGGGTGAAGGTGTCGAGCGCCTCACCGAAGGGCATGCCATGCTGCAGCATGCCCACCGCGATGCCGCCGAACAGGTTGACGAAGACGATGACGATGCCGGCGATGGCGTCGCCCTTCACGAACTTCATCGCACCGTCGTAGGAGCCGTACAGCTGACTTTCGCGCTCGACGTCGCGACGGCGGCGCTGCGCCTCCTCGGAGGTGATGGCCTCGGCGCGCAGATCCGCGTCGATGCTCATCTGCTTGCCGGGCATGCCGTCCAGCGAGAAGCGTGCCACCACCTCACCGATGCGCTCGGAGCCCTTGGTGATCACGATGAACTGCACCAGGGTGATGATGGCGAAGATCACCGCACCAACGACCAGGTTGTCGGCCACCACGAACTCGCCGAAGGCGTTGATGATGTGTCCGGCGTCGGCATCCACCAGGATCAGCCGGCTGGTGCTGACCGACAGCGCCAGCCGCATCAGCGTGGTGAACAGCAGCACCGAAGGGAAGGTGGAGAAGTTCAGGATGCGTTCGACGTAGAACGAGCTGAGGAAGATCACGATGGCCACGGCCATGTTCAGCGCGATCAGCAGGTCCACCAGCAACGTGGGCAGCGGGATGATCAGCATGGCCACCACCACCGCCATCAGCACCACCAGCGCCAGTTCGGGGCGCAGGATGCCGCGCACGCGTGCGCCCCAGCCTTCCGTCGGGTTCATCGAGGCGCTCATGCGCGCACCCCGGCCGGCAGGCCGCCGGGGCCACGTTCACGTTTCATGCTTTCCACCACCAGGGTCTCCAGTTGCTGCAGTGCCGCCTCACGCGCTTCGGGCGCGATCCAGATGCCGTCCGGCAGGTCTTTCAGGGCGCGGCGCAGGGCCTGCACCAGCCGGGCACGCTGGTTCACGGCGAGGCTGACCCGGGCCCCGGCCAGCGGGCCGGTGAACAGGCCACGCCAGTCCTGCAGGCCGCGCACTACGTCCATCAGACCGGTCACGACGGCCTCGGCCGAGGTGGCCATGCGCGCGAGCAGGCCGGTGCGTTCGATCTCGTGGACCAGCAGCTGGTCCACCGAGCGCAGCACGGTGAGGCGACGCACCTGCCCGAGCAGGTAGCCGAATTCGCGCGAGGACGCGCTGGGGTCGAGCGAACACATGTCCGCGGCCAGCGCGTGCTCCATGAAGTCCACGATCAGCGCGCGGCGCTGGAAGCCGTACTGTTCGATCCAGGCGATGTATTCGCCGGCGACGTCCTGCGGGTTGCCGAGGAAATCGCGGTAGGTCTGGCGAAGCTGGCGGGCGGAGAGCTGCCCGCTGCGGGCGGCCAGCCGCGCCTTGACGGCGACGTTGGTGCCGCCGCGCATCGCGGCACCGGTGCCCTGTGCTTCCTGTTCCTGCAGCAGCTGGGCATGGGTGAGCTCGAGCAGCTCGCGCATCGCTTCCAGTTCGTCCTCGCCCATCAGTGCGCGCAGCACCGCCAGCACATCGCTGGGGTCCGGGAACAACTGCTTGAGCAGCGACATCACCTGCGAGGGGCTGCGCATGCCACCGAGCTGCTCGCGGAACCCGGACAGCTTCTGGTGGACCTTTTCGTCGAGGACGTGGTCGATCCAGGCATCCGGTGCACCCGCGCCGGCACCGTTCTGCGTGTCGCGGCGGTTGCGCAGCGAGGTTGCCAGGGCCTGACTCATGTCATCGGCCATGAACCTGGCGACGTCCAGCGCACCTGGGCGCTTGGGCGCGGGTGAGGTCGTCTTCGACTCGCCCTCGCCTTCCACCTGATTGGCGTTCGCGTTCGGCCGCGTGACCGGTACCTGCCGGGCCGCGGCGGCGGGGTTAATCGCGGGCAGCGCCATCGGCGTCTCCCGATGCGGACGCGGGGGTCACATCCGGCAGGTCCTGGCGGATCTGGCGCAGGGCATCCTGCAGCGTGACATCCACTTCCGGGCCGTACGCCTGCCGTGCGCGGGCCGCGTCGAGCATGTCGCGCTCGCCGAGCACCTTCGGCTGGATCAGGAACACGCGCACCAGGTTTTCCTTGTTGCGGCTGTCCTGGCCGAACAGCTTGCCGACCCCCGGAATACGGCGCAGGCCGGGAATGCCGCCGTTGGCGGTGTCCCAGGAACTGCGCGAGTAACCGCCGACCAGCAGGCTGAGCTGGTGCGGCACCCGGGCGACGGTATCGATGGTGGTGCGGTTGACCAGCGGCAGGCCGTCGGTTTCGCGGGCACTGTCGGCGGCCCCGTCTTCGACCTTCAGCTGCATTTCCACTTCATCGTGGCTGGAAATACGCGGGCGCACGCTGACCAGCGTGCCGTAGGTCACCTGCTCCAGCTCGACGATGCGCTCGCCGAGCAACTGGGTGTAGAAAGTCTGGCTGCTGTCAAAAAAAGCAGGCACGTTTTCCTGGGTAAGCAACACCGGTCGCGAGACGATGTGCGCGTCGCCGGTGGAGGTCATCGCCTGCACGGAAGCCAGGAAACGGGTGCCATCCAGGGTACTGGTGGCCCCCTGGTTGAAGCCGATGGACAGGTACTTGCCGACATCCACGCCACCGCTCCAGTTCACCCCCAGGCGGTCGAGTTCGGTCTTGCGGATGTCGATGATCCACAGCGACAGCTCGATCTGCCGGCGCGGCGTGTCCAGCTCGGCCACCAACCGCTTCACCTGTTCGATCTGGGTCAGGGTGCCGCGTACGATCAGGCTGTTGGTTTCCGCATACGGCATCACCCGCGCGGGGCCGGGGCCGATCGGCACCGGCTGCGGCGCGGGAATGGCCGCCTGCGCCACCGGCGACAGCGGCATCGTTTCGACCACGGCATTGGGCTCGGGCGCGACCGGAGCCGGCTGTTTCACCACGGTGCCGAAATCGCCCAGCTGCAGCACGCTGGCCAGCACCTGGGCCATGCCCGGCAGCTCCATTTCTTCGGTGCGGATGCCGTACCGGCGGCCGTTGACGAAGCTGTGCTCGAGCTTGATCACCTCCACGTGGTGGGGGCTGGTGTCGGCCCCCTCGTACAGCTCATCGAGGTAGCGCGCGGCATTGAGCACGATGTCCACGTACACCGGCGGGCCGGCCACATAGAACGCCCCATCGGCACCACCGCCGCGCACCGGATAGCGCGGGTCATTGAGCCGTGCCTTGCGCAGGAAGTCGTTGAGCGTGGCCAGCGAGGTGTGGCGCAGGCGGCCGACGGCGTTCTTCTGCTCACTGGCTTCGTACACGTAGATCGACTGGGTGTCGCTGTACCAGACCAGGCCGACCTCCGCGGAGACCTTGTTGAGGACCTCCAGCGGGCGCGCAAGGTCGAAGCTGCCGCTGACCTTGCGGCGCTGCGCCTTGGCGCTGACCACGACGGCCTGGCGGGCCTTGGCCCCGATGGCGTTGAGCAGGTGTTCGGCGCTCTCCGCGCGCGAGACGAAACCATTGGCGTGCGGCAGGTCCGCACGGTCGGCGATGGCGGTGCCTTCGAGCGGCGTCAGCGCACGCGAAGCGGGCGCCCCGCCAGCAAGGCAGG
>JAEWLO010000053.1 GCA_023457475.1 Pseudomonadota bacterium
ACCATGCTGATCAACGAGAACCGGCTGTCGCCGCGCAATCCTGAGCACCGCGCGTTTCTGGAGAAGGAACTCGAGAAATATCTGTTCGGTGGTGGGGCCGATGCGCCGGCGGGTTACGTCCCGGAGAATTGATGCGAGGGCGCGTTACGACACCGCCTCGCGCTCGGCCATCTCGGCCGTGCGACGTTCCTTTTCCGAGGCACGCAATGCCGGCACATCGAGCTTGCGGATATTGTTGATGAAGCACGGTACGCGCGGCCCGCCGCCGGTGTCGCGCACCAGCACTTTGTCAAAACGCGCGGACACCCGCCCCATCTGACTGGTCAGGCCAATCGCCGGCGCAAAACTGAGCCCGTCACAGGGCCCGCGCAGTTCCAGCAGATAGGCCTCGCTGGGCCGCGTCCAGACTGCCAGCGCACTGTCGCCCAGCTGGGTCCAGCCGTTGAGCGAGCCGAAGTACTGCAGGTCCTGCTGCGGCGGGCCGGCATGGGCGCGGTAGATCTCCAGCCGTTCAGCGCTGCTGAGCCGGCCGGTGGCACAGCCGGCCAGCATCAAAACGGACAGGCTCGTCGCAATCGCGGTCTTCATGGCATCTCCCTGGGGTGATGAATAGACGGATGATGCGCCCTGAAGCCGCCAACCGGCACCTGCGGGTGCCGGTTGTTCAGCAATGGGTTCAGACCTCGGCGTGCGCCAACGCGTGAAGGCGCCCCTCGCGCAGCTCCAGCACGCGGTCGAGTTTGCGCGCCAGGCTGCGGTCGTGGGTGACCAGCACCAGGCTGGTGTGATGGGCACGGTTGAGCTCGAGCATCAGCTCGAACACGGTGGCAGCGGTCTTGTCGTCCAGATTCCCGGTGGGTTCGTCGCCAAGCACGCAGGCCGGGCGGTTCACCAGGGCGCGGGCCACGGCGGCACGCTGGCGTTCACCCCCGGACAGCTCGCCCGGCTTGTGGTCCAGGCGGTGTCCCAAACCAACCGACTCCAACAGCGCCTGCGAGCGAGCCCGGGCGTCTGCCACGTCCTCGCCTCCCAGCAGCACCGGCATCATCACGTTTTCCAGCGCGGTGAACTCCGGGAGGAGATGATGGAACTGGTACACGAAACCGAGCGCGCGGTTGCGCAGACGGCCACGCTGGCCATCGGAGAGCTTGGACATCTGCTGGCCGGCCACGAAGACCTCGCCGGCGGTGGGAATGTCCAACCCGCCCAGCAGGTGCAGCAGCGTGCTCTTGCCGGCACCGGAGGCCCCGATGATGGCGACGGTCTCGCCCGCCGCCACACTCAGGTGCAGGTCCTTGAACACCGGGGTCTGCATGCGACCCTCGGCGTAGGTCTTGGCCAGGGCGTCGGCGCGGATGACTTCATCGCCACGGTTGATCGGATCATTCATAACGCAGGGCCTCCGCCGGCTGGGTGCGGGCGGCGCGCCACGCGGGGTACAGGGTGGCGAGGAAGCTCATGACCAGCGCGACCACGGTGATGATGATCACATCGGGGGTCTGCATGTCGGTGGGCAGGCCCGTGATGTAGTAGACGTCTTCGGGCAGCAGCTTGACGTTGAAAACGCTCTCGATCAGCTGCAGGATGCGCTCCAGGTTCAGCGTGAGGGTGATGCCGCCGATCACGCCGAGCACGGTGCCGAAGATGCCGATCAGCGAGCCCTGCACCATGAACACCTGCATGACCCCGCCGGGGGTCAGGCCGAGCGTGCGCAGGATGGCGATGTCGGCCTGCTTGTCGGTGACCAGCATGACCTGCGAGGACACCAGATTGAACGCGCCCATCGCGATGATCAGCGAGAGCAGGATGCCCATCACCACCTTCTCCATGCGCAGCGAGTGGTAGAGATTCGCGTTCTGCTGGGTCCAGTCGCTCACGCGGTAAGCACCGGTCAGCGAACGGGCAAGGTCATAGCCGACGTCGAATGCCTTGTCCATGTCGTGCAGTTTCAGGCGGACGCCGGTGACGCCGTCGGTGCGCAGCACGCGCTCCAGGTCGGCCATGTTGGCGTAGGCTACGCCGCGGTCGATTTCGTTGTAGCCGGCTTCGAAGATGCCACTGACGGTGAAACGCTTCAGCCGCGGCATCGCGCCCATCGGCGTGCCCTGCACTTCCGCCAGGGTCACCAGCACCGTATCGCCGACGTCCACGCCCAGCCACAGCGCAAGTTCCTTGCCGACCAGCAGGTTGTAGCTGCCTTCGGTCAGGCTGTCGTAACTGCCCTTCGTGACCTTGGTGTTGATCACGGAGACGGCCGGCTCCAGGGCGGGGTCGATGCCCTGCACGATGGCCCCCTGTACGCGCGGCCCACTGAGCATGGCCTGGATTTCAATGTACGGGGCCGCACCGGCCACGCGGGGATCCTTGCGCGCCACGTCGACCGCGTGCTGCCAGTCGGACATCGGCGCACCGTCGGTGGTGATGGTGGTGTGCGCGGTCATCTGCAGCAGACGGTCGCGGATTTCCTTCTGGAACCCGCTCATCACCGCCAGCGTGGTGATCAGCACGGTCACGCCCAGTGCGATGCCCAGGATGGATGCCAGCGAAATGAAGGAAATGAAGCCGTTGCGGCGTTTGGCCCGGAGGTAACGCAGGCCGATGGAAACGGGGATGGGTTTGAACATGCAGGTGCGCCGGACAATTCGGACTATGGTGCCACCGCCGGGCGTGAACGGGAAATGCAGCGCGCCCGCAGGGTGAGTCGCAGTTCACGTCGCAGCGGGGCTGGCAGGGTGTCCGGCCAGAACAGGCGGGTGTGGCGGCGGCCGTCGGCCCGCCACGCCAGCTGCACCAGCGGACCCCGGTCATGCAGGGTCAGCAGGTCGACCGGGCGACCCTCAACCTCGGCCGGGGTGTCGTCGCCGGGAATGACAAGGCGGCAGCGCGGTCGCCGGGCGTAGCAGATGCCCTGCCCTGCGGCCCAGACAGCGGCGAGAAGCGCCAGTGGCCAGCGCGCCGGCCCCGCCAGGTGGGTGGCGAGCACCGCCCAGGGTGCCAGCAGGACGAACACCGCGTGCGCGGCGCCCTGCCAGCGCGAGGGGCTCCACTCAAGCCGGCAGGGCGAGGATCTTCTGCATGAGGGGGATCGCGTGTGCATGCGGGCACTGCTCATAACCCATGAACCAGCGCCACAACTTATCGTCCTCGCAGTCGAGCAGGAACAGGAAAACCTCGCGTTCTTCTGTCGGGGCGGTGCTCCATTCGCGGTCCAGATAACGGCCGAACAGCTGGTCGAGTTCGCGCATGCCGCGGCGGCAGCGCCAGCGGAGCTTCTTGAGGAGGACGTCTTCTTCCATTTTCGGTTTTCCAGATGGCGTAAAGCCACGCAGTGAAACGTGGCTTCGCCTTCATGCCGGTTCAGCCACGCAGGGCGTGGCTCTACGTCTTTTCGATCATTTTTGCGTTGGACACGCATGGCGTGCCACCGCGCGTCATCAGGCGCGGCGCGCCATCATCAGCTTCTTGATCTCGGCGATCGCCAAGGCCGGGTTCAGGCCCTTCGGGCAGGTCCGGGCGCAGTTCATGATGGTGTGGCAGCGGTACAGCTTGAACGGATCTTCCAGGTCGTCCAGGCGCGCACCGGTGTCTTCATCGCGCGAGTCGATGATCCAGCGGTAGGCCTGCAGCAGGATCGCCGGACCCAGGTAACGCTCGCCGTTCCACCAGTAGCTCGGGCAGCTGGTCGAGCAGCAGGCGCACAGGATGCACTCGTACAGGCCGTCGAGCTTCTTGCGGTCCTCCGGCGACTGCAGGCGCTCGCGGTCCGGCGGAGCCGGGGTCTGGGTACGGATCCACGGCTTGATCGACGCGTACTGCGCGTAGAAGTGGGTCAGGTCCGGCACCAGGTCCTTGACCACGCTCATGTGCGGCAGCGGGTAGATCGGCACTTCGGCCTTGCCGCAGTCGGCAATGGCGCGGGTGCAGGCCAGCGTGTTGGTGCCGTCGATGTTCATCGCGCACGAACCGCAGATGCCCTCGCGGCACGAACGACGGAAGGTCAGGGTCGGATCGATCTCGTTCTTGATCTTGATCAGCGCATCGAGAACCATCGGCCCGCAGGCGTCCAGGTCGATCTCGTAGGTATCGGTGCGCGGATTGCTGTCGTCATCCGGACTCCAGCGGTAGACCTTGAAGGTGCGCAGGTTCTTGCCACCGGTGGTGGCGGGAAAATGCTTGCCCTTCGTGATCTTGGAATTCTTTGGCAGGGAAAACTCGGCCATGGCTGCTCTCGTTGGCTCAGGCGGCGCGGGGCCCCCGGGGGGGGGGGGGGGGGGGGG
>JAEWLO010000054.1 GCA_023457475.1 Pseudomonadota bacterium
GACACCGCCTGGGCCGGCCAACGGCCGGCGCTACCGGCTCGATTTACCCGCATGTCTTCTGAATACGCAATAATCCGGCCGTACCCGCCGTCTGGCTGTCCCCCGCATGTCCCCGCTGCCCTCCCGCCTCAACCTGGGCAAGCTGATCCTCGCCCTGGCCTTGCTCAGCGCCATCATCGCGCTGGCCAACACCCTCCACGCCAGTTACCGGGTCCAGCGCGAACAGCTGATCGGCAACACCCTGGAAGCCAACCGGGTCTACGCCAGCAAGCTGGCCGAGACCACCCAGAACTTCATCCTGGCCGCCCAGCAGCAGTTGGCGTATGCGGCCACGGGTCTGGGCCAGCGCCCACACAATGTCACCGAGCTGGAATCGGAGGCCGCGCGGCTGCAGCTGCAGACCAACAACTTCAACTCGGTACTGATCGTGGATCGCGCCGGTACGGTGCTGGCCACCTCACCGCAAAGCCTGGCCCTGAAGGGCGTGGTGCTGAACAGCGCGGGCAACACCGAGGCACTCGAGCGCCGCCAGCCGTACATCAGCGACCCCTACCAGTCGTCCACGGGCCGGCTGTTGGTGGCAATCTCCCAGCCGATCTTCAACCCTCAGGGTGAGTACCAGGGTTACGTCAGCGGCACCATCTACCTGCGCCAGCGCAGCATCCTGCAGACCCTGCTGGGCAAGCACTACTACCGGGACGGGTCCTACCTGTACGTGGTCGACCGCAACGCGCGCATCCTCTACCACGTGGAGCCGGACCGGGTCGGCCAGTTCGCGGCGGAGAACCCGGCCGTGCAGGCGGTCAGCAAGGGCCATTCCGGCGCGCAGGAAGTGCGCAACAGCCACGGTGTACTGATGCTCGCCGGCTACGCCCCGGTCCCGAGCGTGGGCTGGGGGGTGGTGGCGCAGCGCCCGACCGAAGCCACCCTGGCCCCGCTGTCGCGGCTGATGTCGGCGGTGATCTGGAATGCGATCCCCTTGGGCATCGTCTCGCTGCTGATCACCTGGTGGTTCGCCCGTCGTATCTCGCTGCCGCTGTGGCAGCTGGCACGCAACGTACAGAACCGCGATACCGGCATCGCCATCCGTCACGTCGGCAGCATCCGTGCGTGGTACTACGAAGCGGCGCACCTCAAGCAGGCGCTGCTGTACAGCTTCAACCTGCTGCAGGACCGGATCGGCAAGCTCAACCGCGCCAGCATGACCGACCCGCTTACCGGCCTGCAGAACCGGCGGGGACTGCAGCAGGGGCTGGAAGACTGGCAGGCGCGCGGACAGCCGTTCGGCATCATCGCGCTGGATATCGACCGCTTCAAATCCATCAATGACCGCTTCGGCCATGCCGTGGGCGATGCCGTCATCCTGCGCATCGCGCAGATCATGCGCGATGATTCACGCGATACCGACCTGCTGTGCCGCAACGGCGGCGAGGAGTTCCTGATCCTGCTGCCGGGCATCGACGTGACGAACAGCGCGCAGATCGCCGAACGCCTGCGTGTGCAGATTGCCGCCGAAGTATTCGACCAGGTCGGCACGGTCACCGTCTCGCTGGGCGTGGCGCACTACCCCTCCTACCATCCGGACCCGCTGCAGGCCCTTCGCCTCGCCGACAAGGCGCTCTACATGGCCAAGGAACAGGGGCGCAACCGGACCGTGATCTATCCGATCGAGGATGCGACCACCGCGTGATCGGATGCGTGTGAACAGCGACCGGACGTATCGCAGCCGCTGCGGCTTGGCCATCAGGCAAGCCGATGGCTGTCCGCGTAGGGCGGCGTATCAGGATAGTCCTGCGCCGCGAACCGCCGCTGCAGCCCCTGCCACCACGCCGGCTCGAACAGATGGCCGAAGTGCTCGCGCACGGCGGCCAGTTCCGCCGCAGGCAGCCCCATGAAGGGGGCGAAGCGTTCGGGAAACACGTCGTGTGGGCCCACATGGAACCAGGGCTCGTCGTCCATCGCCTCTTCCGGCGTCCGCGGTTGCGGCCACGCGCGGAACACGCAGTCGGTGATCAGGCTGAGTTCGTCATAGTCATAGAACACCGCCCGTCCATGGCGCGACACACCGAAGTTCTTGGGCAGCATGTCGCCCGGAAAGATGTTGTTGTTCGCCATGTCAGTAATGGCCTGCGCGTAATCGAGTGCGGCCGAACGGCGCGCCTCCGCGGTCTGCTCGCGCAGATAGAGGTTGAGCGGACGGAAACGGCGCTGCACATAGCAAAGCGCGATCACCAGCTCGTCGCCTTCCTGACGCACACTCGCGGCGCACTGGCCGAGCAGCTCCTCACGTAGCGCCGGTGCGAAACGCGCCAGCGGGAAGCGCAGGTGCCGGTAGGGCTGGGCATCGAGCAGGCGCCCGACGCGGTCGAGATTGAACACCAGCGCATACTTTTCCTCGACGTCCTGCCGGGTCATCCGTTTGGGCCAGGCAAAGCGGTCGCGGATCAGCTTGAACACCAGTGGATAGCTGGGCAGGGTGAACACCGCCATCACCATGCCGGGCGTGCCTTCGGCATGGACCAGCTGTTCGTCCGGGTGGTCCTGGAAGTGACGGAAGAAGGTCCGGTAGCGCTCGGTTTTGCCCTGCTTGGCCCGTCCCAGCACCGTGTAGAGCTCGTCGATCGGCTTGGCCGGCAGCAGGCTGCGCAGGAATACGACGGCGTCCCCCACCGTGGCCAGATCCGCCTGGAAATAGCTGCGTGAAACCCCGAACAGGTGCGCCACGTCGCGGCGACGGGTCAACACCGCGTCGGCGCGCAGTCCCTTGTCGTCATTGACCAGGGCGATGATGCAGGGCGAGAAGCGGTGTTCCCCGAACACGCGCCCGACAAGGTAAGCACGGCGCTCGCGATAGAACACCGTATCAAGCAGCTCGATGCTGCGCACCGGATGGTCGCCCCAGTGCTGAAGATCGTCCTGCAGGCGTACCGCGATCGCCGCCGCACAGCGCAGCTGATGTACATAGGGAACGTCGAAGCGGTAGTCGCCCAGCACGCGCATCAGCGCCTCGGCCGGACGCGTGGCCGACACCGCATAGGTGTGCCGCGCCACGGGATGGGTGATGGCGTCGGACGGCACCACGTCCATGGCCATGAACTCCACGGCGGCGTCCACCCCCTCGGTGGCGAACAGGCGTCGTGCCAGGGTGTTGTAGAAGGTCTTGTAGAGCTCGGCGTCGATCAGACCGTCGACCTCGCACGCATAGACCTGCCGGACCTGCAGCCACAATGCGCGTTGCCCCACCGCGTCCCCCGCCGCGCGTCGCAGCGCGTGCACCGTGCCGGCGATGCACGCGTCGTAGAGGGCGATGCGTTCAACCGCGTCCTGGCGCGCCCCGTTCCAGTCGCGCGTTTCAAAGCGAAGACGCGCGCGCCGGGTAATCGCCGCGAAGCGCGCGTGGT
>JAEWLO010000055.1 GCA_023457475.1 Pseudomonadota bacterium
GCGGGGGTGTGAGCCGCATGGATGCGGCGACCAAGCCTACAGGGACGTACTTGCGGCGTCCCCCGCAAACCCGCACCGTCCCGCCAAGCCAGGAATTCGCTGCGCACCGGCTGTTCGCACAGATCCGTCAGCAGCCGGGCAGCGCCCGGCGACGCACAGATCCTGCAATCGCAAACAGCGGTCACATTTGTCCGCAACGAAATCACGGGAATGAGGGAACTCCTCCTCTCACACCCTCACCCAACATCACAAAAATAATGTGACGTAGACCCCTAAAGTCCGGCTGTGAAGCCGCCGTTATCCGGGGAGACGGCGCAGGAACGCCGTGTGCTTTCCGCCTTCCGCTGTTGTCCACGCCCCTGCCCGGAGTTCCCCGCATGAAGTGGTTCTACGATCTGCCCATCGCCCGCAAGCTCGCGGCCGGGTTCGCCCTCACTACCCTGATGACCATCGCGCTGGGTGTGTTCGCGCTGGTGCGTCTGGGCGGCAGCAATACCCAGCTGCAGGAAATGTCCACCAACGACATTCCGTCCGTGCAGCACCTGGGCGAAGTCCGTGCCCAGCTCGGCGAGTTCCGCACCTACGAACTGGCCCAGCTCACCATGCTGGACCAGCCCGACAAGGTTGCCGACTACAACAAGCGCATGGACGCCACCGCCAAGGTCGTGCGCGACGAACTGACCGCCTATGCCGCATTGCCGGCCGGCGCGAAGGAAAAAGAGCTGTACAGCCACGTCGCCGCCGACGTAGAGGCCTACTTCGCCGCCAACACCGACATGCGTGCGGCCGTGGCCGCCGGTGACGGCGCAACCGCCCAGCAGATCTCCGACGAACGCTCGCGCCCGGCGCGCCGCAAGCTGTTCGACGACCTCAAGGAACTCGGTACCTTCAGCAGCAACCTCATGCTGGAAACCATCGCCGAAGCCAACGCTACCCACCGCAGCAGCGTGGTCGGCATCATCACCACCATCGTCCTGCTCTCGCTGCTGGCCGTGGTCATGGGCGTGGTCATTTCCCGCGCCATCACCCGTCCGATCGGCGAGGCCGTCCACGCGATCAAGTCGGTGGCCCGGGGTGACCTGAGCGTCACCACCCGCGCCACCAGCGCTGATGAAGTGGGCCAGATGCTGGTCGCCACCGGCGACATGACCGCCATGCTGCGCCGCTATTCCGACGAAACCCGGAAGATGGCCGAAATGCACGCCGGCCCGGACATCTCGCACCACATGCCGATCGACTTCCCCGGCGTGTACGGCGAACTGGCGGTTGGCACCAACACCGTGATCTTCGAACACCTCGACGCGATCAAGGATGCCATCGCCGTGCTCAACGAGTACGCCGCTGGTGACCTCTCGCGTGATGCACGCCGCCTGCCCGGCACCCGCGCGATCCTGCATGAATCGATGGACGCGGCCAAGGCCAGCCTGCTGGCGATCAACACCCAGATCCAGTCGCTCGCCCAGGCAGCCGCTGCCGGTGACTTCAGCCAGCGTGGCGACGCGCTGCGCTTCGAGCACGACTTCCGGGTCATGATCGAAAACCTCAACACGATGATGGAAGTCGCCGACGGAAATCTCTCGCAGCTGTCGCACCTGCTGCAGGCCATTGCCAATGGCGACCTCACCGCGCGGATGGAGGGTGAGTTCCATGGCGTGTTCGCCTCCATGCGCGACGATGCCAACACCACCGTCGCCCAGCTGACCCGCATCGTCGGCCGCATCCAGCAGGCCACCGGCAGCATCAGCACCGCCGCCGGCGAGATCGCGTCGGGCAACAACGACCTCTCGCGCCGTACCGAGCAGCAGGCGGCCAACCTGGAAGAAACCGCCGCCTCGATGGAGGAACTCACCTCCACCGTGCGCCAGAACGCCGAACATGCCCGCCAGGCCAACCAGCTGGCGATTGGTGCCCACAGCGTGGCCTCGCAGGGCGGTGAAGTCGTCGGGCAGGTGGTCACCACCATGAGCGCCATCGAGACCTCGTCCAAGAAGATCGCCGAAATCATCTCGGTCATCGACGGCATCGCGTTCCAGACCAACATCCTGGCGCTGAACGCCGCCGTGGAAGCAGCGCGTGCCGGCGAGCAGGGCCGCGGCTTCGCCGTGGTCGCCTCGGAAGTACGCACCCTGGCCCAGCGCTCGGCCAGCGCCGCCAAGGAGATCAAGGGTCTGATCGACGAATCGGTCGGCAAGGTGGCCGAAGGTTCCGCCCTGGTCAACCAGGCCGGCCAGACCATGGATGAAATCGTCGCGTCGGTGCAGCGCGTGACCGACATCATGGCCGAGATCTCCGCCGCCTCGCAGGAGCAGTCCGCCGGCATCGAACAGGTGAACCAGACCGTCGTGCAGATGGATGAAACCACCCAGCAGAATGCCGCGCTGGGGGAAGAAGCCACCGCCGCCGCCCGCGCCATGGAGGAGCAGGCCGCCCACCTCACCGACGCGGTGGCACTGTTCAAGCTGGACGGTCAGGCCCAGCCATCGCCGGTCATCGCCGCGCCGGTATCCGTACCGGCACCGCGTCCGGCGGTGGCCCCCCGTGGCCGCGCGCCGGCACCGGTCCGTCGCGCACCTGCCCGTGAGGCCGTCGTGGCCAGCGAAAGCGACTGGCAGGAGTTCTGAGGCATTCCGCGCCCCGAACCTGCGTCAGCACGACACCCCGCCCTGGCGGGGTGTCTGCCTTCAGGGGAACCGAAAGTTGAATTCGCCACGCCTTTCGTATGGCTACTGCGTCACAACTTGGCATCACAGTCGGCCCATATCCGCGAAAAACGCGCTGAATTACATCAAGTCGCCGCCCCCTGCGCCGTTATGAAAGGTCTACGCGCGACCTGGGAGGGGGCGCATGTCCTCAAGATCACGGCGTTTCGCGCTGTCGCCCCTGCGTCCGCACCACCGCGCACTGGCAGGCACGACCCTGCTCGCCCTCTGGCTGGGCTGGGTCATTCCCCTGCTCTACCGTGAGCTGCCCGGGGAGGACAGCGCCCTGAGCGCTGTCGAGATCCTGCAGCGGCTGGAGCCGCTACCGGTGCTCGCCGCAGGCCCGGTGCTGCTGCGCATCGCGCCCCGCTGCGCGTGCAACAAAGACATTCCCGCGCTGCTGCCCGCCATTGCCACCCGCGACCTGCACAGCGCAGCCCACCGCGTGCCGTATCCGTGGGTGGTGATGGACGGCAACCGCCTGGTCTATGCCGGCCCCGCACTGCTGGATGCCGGCTGTGGCAACCGCCCCCAGCCTGCAGCCCCCCTCGTGCAACGGCTGCTCGAACACCCGCAGGACCCGATGATCATCCAACCCCGCTGCGCTTGCCAGAAGGAGTAATACGCATGTCCTCAGCGCTGTCCACGCCCTCCCGTTGGGTGGGTCACGAGCCCATTCCCTACCTGCAGACGCTCGCCGCCGAAGCGGACCGCCTGTTCGTGGCGGTGACCGCCCTGCTGGTGCTCGCCTCCTTCGTGCTGGCCTGGCGCGCCGACGCGTGGACCCCGCTGCTGGCGATCAGCCTGCCGACCCTGGTGGTGGTGGCCCTGCAGACGCGCTGGCTGCCCGGCACCCGGCTCTCACGCTGCACCGTCGCCCTGGCATGGATGGTGCTCGCCGCCACCCTCATCCATCAGACGCACGGCATGCTCGAAACGCATTTCACCGTGATCGTGCTGCTCGCGCTGCTGGTCTACTACCGCGACTGGCTGCCGATCGTGGTCGCTGCCGCTGCCATCGCGGTGCACCACGTGCTGTTCTTCATGCTGCAGCGCCAAGGGGTGGATCTTCCCGTGTTCATCGCTGGCAGCGGGTTCGGCGTGGTGCTGCTGCATGCCGCCTATGTGGTGGTGGAGACCGCCCTGCTCTGCGCGATGGCCATCCAGATGCGCCGCCAGTTGCTGCTGCTCGGGCATGATCCACACGTGCTGGCGCGGCTGGCGCGCGGCGTGGCCAACGACGAAGCATTGCCGCCTGGCCTGCATGAGGCGCAGTTCCCGGCCGATTCGCTGGCGCGCGCGGTGATCCACAGCGGCCACCAGCTGCTGGCGCGCCGCGAACAGGAACAGACGGGCCTGGCCGAAATGGGCCGGATACGTGCCGCACTGGACGATGTGACCACCAATGTGATGATCGCCGACGCCGGGCGCAACATCGTCTATGTCAATCGACCCCTGCAGCAGATGCTGGCGGCGGCGGAGCCGGATCTGCGCCGGGACCTGCCGCAGTTCGACGCGCACGCCCTCGTGGGCCGAAACATCGACATGTTCCATCGGCACCCCGAGCACCAGGCGCGCCTGCTGGAAACCCTGAAGAGCACGCACCGCGCGCAGATCCGTGTCGGCGGCCGGGTGATGCAGCTGATCGTCAGCCCCATCACCGGCCAGGACGGCAGCCGCCAGGGCTTCGTGGTCGAATGGTCCGACCGCACCCTGGAAGTGCAGGTGGAGGAAGAGCTGGGCCGGATCGTGCAGGCGGCCGCCGCCGGCGACTTCAGCGGCCGGGTCGATCCTGTTGGCAAGCAGGGCTTCTTCCTGCAACTGGCACAGCACCTCAACGGTCTGCTGGAGTCCAATGCAACCAGCATCGACCAGATCTCGCAGCTGCTCGCCGCCTTGTCGCGCGGCGATCTCACCGCACAGATGCAGGGCGACTTCCAGGGCGTGTTCGCCCGCATCCAGGACGACGCCAACGCCACCATCGCCCAGCTCACCGGTATCGTCGGCAGCATCCAGACAGCGTCGGGCAACCTCAACCAGGCCGCCGGCGAGATGGCGCACGGCAACGCCAACCTGGCCAGCCGTACGGAGCAGCAGGCCGCTAGCCTGGAAGAAACCGCCGCCACCATGGAGGAACTGACCGCTACCGTGCGGCAGAACGCCGAGCACGCGCGCCAGGCCAACCGATTGGCCAGCGAAGCGGCCGAGGTCGCCGGCCAGGGCGGCGCGGTGGTGGGCGAAGTCGTCGATACGATGAGCGCGATCGAAGCCTCGTCGCGCCGGATCGGCGACATCATCGCGGTCATCGACGGTATCGCGTTCCAGACCAACATCCTGGCCTTGAACGCGGCGGTCGAAGCCGCCCGTGCCGGCGAGCAGGGCCGCGGCTTCGCGGTGGTCGCCACCGAAGTGCGCTCGCTGGCGCAGCGCTCGGCCGACGCGGCCCGCGAGATCAAGGGCCTGATTGCCGACTCGGTGGACAAGGTCGCGCACGGGGCGGCGCTGGTGACCCGGGCGGGCCAGACCATGGGCGGCATCGTGACGGCAGTCGGCCAGGTCAACACCATCATGGCCGAGATCTCCGCCGCCTCGCAGGAGCAGTCCGACGGCATCGAGCAGGTCAACCAGAGCATTGCGCAGATGGACGTGGGAACACGCCAGAACGCCACGCTGGTGGAAGCCTCCCGCCAGGCCACCCAGGGCATGGAGCAGGAAGCCGGGGTGCTGGCGGAGGCGGTGGCCCGCTTCCATCTGCACGACCCGGCCAGCCCGTTGGGAGTGATGCAGCGGGTGCGTCAGATTGCCGATGCCACCCCTTGAGGGGTGGCCAGGCAGGATTGGCCCTACAGAAGTGTGATCCACTGCCGATAAACGGAGAGACGCCGCATCGCTGATGCCTGTAGCCACCTGATCCAGCAGAGTCCATGTCCGTAGGCAGCCTTGACGCACACGACCCCGCCTCCGCCGTCCACGACGACGGCACGGATGATCGTTTCCTGGTCCGCAATCCGCGTCAGATCCGCCAGCTGCTGCAGGCCCTGATCGACCAGCGTTCGCTGATCAACGCGCACCTGGGCGGTCGGGACCAGTCGTTCCCGACCGCGATTCTGGAACTGGACGAGGACGACGACATGCTGTTGCTGGACGGCAGCCCGTCGGAGGCATCCAACCGGGCCGCCGAGGATGCGGGCTACCTGCTGTGCTTCGCCCAGCTGGACCGGGTGATGGTGCGTTTCCGGGTGGACCACCTGGAACGCACTGGCGACCACCGCCACGTCGGCTTCCGCGCGCCCTTCCCCACGGAACTGGTGCACCTGCAGCGCCGTGAGCTGTATCGCCTGGAGACGCCGATCACGGACTCGCCGCAACTGCTCTTCCCACGGAACGAGGAGCGCAGCGAACCGCTGCACCTGCGCGTGGTGGACATCAGTGGCGGCGGCCTGGCGGTAACAGTACCGGCCGACTGCAACGTTTTCAGCCTGCAGAAGCGCTACGACGCCCGCCTGGACATCCCCGACAGCGGCACGCTCGATGTTTCGCTGATTGTCTGCAACCAGCTGGCGATCAAACAGGCCAACGGCGTGGAGACCAAGCGCATCGGCATGCGTTTCGACGGCCTCCCGCGCGGCGGCGACAGCGCCATCCAGCGCTACATCTTCCGCATCGACCGGCAGCGGAGTGCGCGCAAGAACGGGGATTGATCGGTTTTCGCTGATGGTCTGCGCCAACAGCTGGTGCGCAACGGTCTTCTGGTTTGGCGGGACGGTGCGGGTT
>JAEWLO010000056.1 GCA_023457475.1 Pseudomonadota bacterium
GCGCCTGACCGTGCGTGCGATGGCACCGGAGCAGGGCCTGCATCTGGAGGTCTCCGACACCGGGCCCGGCATCAGCAGCGATCAGCAGGAGCGGCTGTTCCGCCGCTTCGAGCAGGCGGACGGCGCACGCACGGCCGCGCAATACGGCGGCAGCGGTCTGGGCCTGGCGATCTGTCGCGAGTTGGCCCTGGCCATGCAGGGGGAGATCCGGGTGGACAGTCAGCTGGGGGTAGGCACGCGCTTCACGGTGACGCTGCCGCTGGTGCTGCAGCCGGCACACGAAGGGGGCGTGACGTCGTCGGCCGGCGTGGTGCCGGGCCAGCCGCTGCCACCGCTGCGTATTCTGCTGGTGGAAGACGATCCGACCGTGGCCAGCGTGATCATCGGCCTGCTCGAAAGCCGCGGGCACACCGTCGTGCATGCGCTGCACGCACTCGCCGCGCTTCGCGAAGTGAGCGAGGCCGCCTTCGATGTGGGCCTGCTGGACCTGGACCTGCCGGGACTGGGCGGAATGGAACTGGCCGGCCATCTGCACAACCAGGGGTACCTGATCCCGCTGGTCGCGGTGACCGCGCGTACCGACCCGGGGATCGAAATGCAGGTGACCGAAGCCGGCTTCAAGGGATTCCTGCGCAAGCCCGTCACCGGCGATCTGCTGGAAGCGGCGATCGCGCGCGTGTTGTCGGGCGGATCTGCGGTTCTGTGAGGCGGGTTCAGCGACGCAGGGCGTCGCTCTACGCAGGTGTTATTCGGCAACCTCTTCGACATCGCGGGGCGAGTGCTTCGTGTCGGGCAGCTGCCAGAAGATCACCGTCGACGTGAGGGTGATCGCGCCTACACAGACGAAGGTCGCGTGCAGGGCCGCGGTCGCACCGTGCAGGGCGTCCAGATGATCGAAGGCAGCCAGCAGGCTGCCTGCCGCGGCCGCGCCGAAGCCGGTGGCCAGCATCATCACCATCGACAGCAGGCTGTTGCCGGAACTGGCGAAATCGCGGTCCAGGTCGCGCAGGGTGACGGTGTTCATGACCGTGAACTGCAGTGAGTTGACCGCACCGAATACGGCCAGCTGCACAACGCGCAGCCACATCGGCTGGCCGGGCAGCATGAAGATGAAACTGGCCATCGCCAGCCCGACCAGCACCGTGTTGACCATCAGCACGCGTCGGTAGCCGAAGCGTTCCACCAGTTTCACCGCATAGCGCTTGGAGACCATGCCCGCCGCCGCTACCGGGATCATCAACAGGCCGGCGTTCATCGGGCTCATGCCCAGGCCGACCTGCAGCAGGAGCGGAATGAGCAGCGGCATCGCGCTGCTGCCGATCCGCGAAAACAGATTGCCCAGAATGCCGATGCGGTAGCTCGGCACATGGAACAGGGCCAGCGAGAACAGCGGCGCGGTCGAATTGGCGGCATGCAGCCAGTAGCCCACCAGCGCGGCCAATCCGGCCACGGTCATCAGCATCACCAGTGCATGCGGCGTGGCCATGCCGGAGATGCCATCCAGTGCCAGCGACAGCACCACCATGCCGAAGGCCAGCATGAGGTAGCCCGCCAGGTCGAAGCGCGTGCGGTGTTCGGCGTAATGGTCCGGCATGACCTTCATCGCCCAGGCGTAACCGATGACGCCGATCGGCAGGTTGATCAGGAACACCCAGTGCCAGGAGGCCACTTCCACCAGCCAGCCGCCAAGCGTGGGGCCGATCAGCGGCCCGATCAGCGCCGGGATCGCGATGAAGCTCATCGCGCGCAGGAACTGTTCGCGCGTGACCGAACGCATGACCGCAAGCCGTCCCACCGGCAGCAGCATCGCCCCGCCCACGCCCTGCAGCACGCGTGCGGCCACCAGCTGGTGCAGGGTCTGGGCCAGCGCGCAGGCAAGCGATCCTAGCGTGAACAGGATGATCGCCACCAGGAAGGTGCGACGCGTGCCGAAGCGGTCGGCGATCCACCCGGATGCCGGGATGAAGGTCGCCACGGCCAGCGCGTAGCTGAACACCACCGACTGCATCTGCAGCGGGCTTTCGCCGAGACTGCGCGCCATCGCCGGCAATGCCGTGTTGACGATGGTCGAGTCCAGCATCTGCATGAAGATCGCCAGTGACACCAGCCACAACAGGGGCCGGATCGAGGCGTAGCTGCCGGTGGTGGTCATGGCTTACCTGCGGCTCAGTCGGTGCACGGCCTCCACCAGCACCTGCACGTGGTCGGGATTCATGTCCGGCGACATGCCGTGTCCCAGGTTGAACACATGGCCCTCGCGCGAGCCACCGTTGCCTTGAGCATAGCTGTCCAGCACCTGCCCGGCGGCGCGTACGATCGCCTCGGGATTTCCGTACAGCGTGGCCGGGTCCAGGTTGCCCTGCAGTGCCACGCGGCCGCCGGTGCGGGCCACCGCATCGGCCAGGTCCAGGGTCCAGTCGACGCCCAGTGCATCGGCCCCTGTGTCGGCCAGTGCGCCCAGGTGGAGGCCGGTGCCCTTGCCGAACAGGATCAGCGGGGTGCGCTCGTCGCCCTGGCCACGTTCCAGTTCCTGCGCGATGCGGGTGAGGTAACGCAGCGAGAATTCGCGGTACATGGAGGGGCTGAGCACGCCGCCCCAGGTGTCGAACACCTGCAGCACCTGCGCCCCCGCCGCGCGCTGAGCGGCCAGATAGGCGATGACCGCATCGGTCACCACGGACAGCAGCTGGTTCAGCGCGGCCGGTTCGTTCAGCGCCATCGCCTTGATCCGCGCGAAATCCTTGCTGCCGCCGCCTTCCACCATGTAGCAGGCCAGCGTCCACGGGCTGCCCGAGAAGCCGATCAGCGGCACCCGGCCGTCCAGCTCGCGGCGGATCACCCGCACCGCGTCCATCACATAGCGCAGCTCGGTTTCCATGTCCGGCACGGCAAGGCGGGCGATGGCGGCAGCGTCGCGCACAGGGTGGCGGAATTTCGGGCCCTCGCCCTCGACGAAGTACAGCTCAAGGCCCATCGCGTCCGGGATGGTCAGGATGTCCGAGAACAGGATCGCCGCGTCCAGATCGAATCGGCGCAGCGGCTGCAGCGTCACCTCGCAGGCGATCTCCGGGTTCTTGGCCATGGCCAGGAAGCTGCCGGCCTTGGCGCGCGTGGCCCGGTACTCCGGCAGGTAACGACCGGCCTGGCGCATCAGCCAGACAGGGGTGCAGTCCACCGGTTCGCGGCGCAGCGCGCGCAGCAGGCGATCGTGGCGGGTGTGGCTGGTCACGTAGGGGCGTCCTTGGAAGGAGAGGCTGCAGGCGTCAAGGCAGCAGCGGTTGCGGAAGGATCTGGAACTGGCGGGTCAGCAGGCCGTCGCGCTCGCGCTCGAACGCCTGTCGTGCTTCCTCGGCGGTATCGAACGGTGTGACGCGCAGCTGCGACCGTCGCCCCGGGGTGCCGCTTTCGCGCAGCAGTTCCCAGCGGCCGAACAGGTCCGGCTGCAGGGTCAAGCGCACGAACCGGACCGGCTCGGTACCGCCAAGATGTTGCTGCAGGTAGGCATGCATGCCCGCAATTGTAACGGGCGCGCGTGCAGGCGACCGTCACCGTGGTGGGCCACCGGCCGCGGCGAACGGTCGCAGTTCAGCCCGCCCGGAGCACGGCGAGGACCTGCGCCTCGTCCACATCCGGTACCACCTCGGCGCGGCCGATGCCCCGCCACAGCACCAGGCGCAGGCGTCCCGCCACGTTCTTCTTGTCCAGGCGCATGCGCCCCAGCAGCGCCTCCGCCGACAGCCCGCCGGGAATCGCCACCGGCAGCCCGAATGCCTGCAGCAGCGTGCGCAGCGCGTGGGTATCGGCGTCGGTGCTCATGCCCAGTCGCGCGGAGAGTTCCGCCGCCAGCACCATGCCGACCGCGACCGCCTCGCCGTGGTTGAGGTTTTCATTGCCGGGCGCGCCGTACCCCTGTTCGGTTTCGATCGCGTGGCCGAAGGTATGCCCCAGGTTCAGCAGCGCGCGTTCGCCACGTTCAAGCGGATCGCGCTCCACGATCTCGGCCTTGTGTTCGCAGCTGCGGGCAATCGCCTGGGCCAGCGCGGCGTCGTCGGCGGCCAGCAGCGCCGCACGTTCGGCCTGCAGCCAGCGGAAGAAAAGCGGGTCGCGGATCGCACCGTACTTGATGACTTCGGCCAGGCCGGCACGCAGCTCGCGGGGCGGCAGCGTGCGCAGCGCCGCGGTGTCGGCCACCACCGCGCGCGGCGGATGGAACGCGCCCACCAGGTTCTTGCCTTCGGGAATGTCCACGGCGGTCTTCCCACCCACGGAGGAATCCACCATGGCCAGCAGCGAGGTGGGCAGCTGCACGCAGTCCACACCGCGCATCCAGCAGGCGGCCGCGAAGCCGGCCAGGTCGCCGGCCACGCCGCCGCCCAAAGCCATGACGCAGGCATCGCGGGTGGCTCCCAGTGCGGCCAGCGCGCTGATGGCCGCGCCGAAGTTGGCCAGGGTCTTGGAGGCCTCGCCGGCCGGCAGCACCAGCTCGCCGATCTTCAGGTCGGGACGCGCGGCCAGCAGCGTCTGCTTCACCCCCGCCAGGTAGCGGGGGGCGACCTCGCTGTCGCTGAGCAGCAGCACGTGCCGTCCGCGGATGTGCGGGGCCAGCAGATCGCCCCGGGCCAGCAGGCCGGGACCGATGTGGATGGTGTAGGGTGTGTCGCCGCCGACCGCGACGGTGCGGGGGGCCGAAGCCGATGCAGGGGTCATCAGGGGGTATCCAGGCGCTGCCACTGCGAGGCCAGCCGCAGCACCAGCTGCGCGGTCGCCTCGGCGGGCGTGTAAAGGTCCGTGTCCAGGGTCAGGTCGGCCAGTGAACGGTAGAGGGGGTCGCGCACGGTGGCCATCTCGCGCAGCACCTGTTCGCGGTCGGGGCGCTGCAAGAGCGGCCGGGTCCGGTCGCGCGACAGCCGTTCCATCTGCGCGGCCACACTGACCCGCAGGTACACCACGAAGCCACGGTGTCCGATCACCGCCCGGTTGTCCGGGTCCAGTACGGCACCGCCACCGGTGGAGACCAGCTGCCCCGCACCCTCCAGCAGCGCGTGCAGCACCTGGCGCTCGTGTTGGCGGAACCCCGCCTCGCCGGCCAGTTCGAAAATCGTGGGAATGCTGGCTCCGGCCGCATCCGCGATGGCCTGGTCCGCGTCGACGAAATCCAGCGTGAAGCGCTCGGCCAGGCGCCGCCCGATGCAGGTTTTGCCGGCACCCATCGGGCCGATAAGGATCAGGTTCGGAGCAGGATTCATGGCCTGCGATCCTAACATTTCCGAGGCAGTGCCCTTACCCGACGATCCGGCGCTGGTCGTCGAGCACCACCACGCGGTCGGCCAGCGCCGGCAGCGCACGCAGCGCCTGCCGGCTGACCCGTTCGTAGTACTGCACGAAGCGTTCAAGCTGGGCACGGCTCATGCTGCTGCGTTCGGGCTGGGCCGCCTGCAGGTGCTGCTCCTGCTGCCAGCGCCAGCGCGGTACCACCGAAAAGTCCGGCGGCTGCAGGAACCAGAGGCGGTCGCAGCGCTGCCACAGGGCAGGGTAGTGGTCGGCGAGTGCCTGGTTGCACCAGCGGCGCCAGCGGCCGTCCGCATCGGCCTCCCGTTCCAGGGCGTTCAGTGGCGGGGACAGATCCTCCGCCGCCTGGGCGGGCGTACCGAGGAACCACCCCTCGAACACCAGCAGGTCCAGCGGTTCATCCACCCGGGTCCATTGCGGGGTCGGCAGGCGTTCATCGGCGAGCTTGTCAAAGCGCGGCAGGGCCACCGGCTGCCGCACCGTGATCGCGTCCAGCGTTGCCTGCGCCAGCGGCAGGTCGTGGGTGCCCGGCGGTCCCCGGGTCAACAGCAGCGGGTGCACCTGGCGCGCCAGCCGCTGGCGCTGGGCACGGGTCAGGTAGAAATCATCGATGGACACGGTGGCCGCGCGCAGACCGCGTGCGTGTGCGAGCGCCACCACCTGGGCGGCCAGCGTCGATTTGCCGCTCCCCTGCAGGCCGCTGATCGCCAATACTGGGACCGTCGCGCGCACCGCCAGGGCGTCATCCAGCGCCTGTTCGACGAGGTCAGCGGGAAATCCGGCATCGCGGGGCATATACGGGGTGGTGCGCATGGCCCGACAATAAACCCACTGTGTGAAGAAGCCAAACCGTCATGACCGATCTCTATACCGAAGCGCTGGATACGTTCTCCGCGCTGTTCGACGAAGCCAAAGGCAGCGCGGAATTCGAACCCAATGCGATGACCGTCGCCACCGCCGACGCGCAGGGCCGTCCTTCGGCGCGCACCGTGCTGCTCAAGGCGTTCGATGCGCGGGGATTCGTCTTCTACACCCATCTGGACAGCCACAAGGGGCGCGAGCTCAACGCCAATCCGCATGCGGCGCTGTTGTTCCTGTGGCGCAGCCTGCGCGAGGCCGGCATCCAGGTGCGGATCGAAGGCCGCGTGGAACAGGTGGATGACGCCGAGGCCGATGCCTACTTCGCGTCGCGGCCGCGGATGAGCCAGATCGGGGCGTGGGCGTCGCTGCAGTCGCACACGCTCGGCTCCCGCGAGGAATTCGATGCGCGGGTGGCCGCGGCCGAGGCCAGCTTCGACGGACGCGACGTGCCCCGGCCCGCGGGGTGGAGCGGGTTGCGCGTGGTGCCGCAGCGGATCGAGTTCTGGTACGGCGCCCAGTTCCGTCTGCACGAGCGCTGGTGCTATGAGCGCGGTGCAGACGGCGTGTGGACCAAGCGTCAGCTCTATCCCTGAGTGCCCGCGGCCCTGGCCGCATTCGGCCCCTGCGGCGTCGTCGGCAACACCGGCAAATCGATCAGGGGGGAGGCGCGCTTGGCGCTCGACGTGGCTTCTCCCAGGGTCACGAACAGTGCATGCAGCGCCTTGCGCCGGTACTGCGCATCCCCCGGGCGCAGGGACAGCGCCGTCAGCCGTTTGAGCGGGCCGGACGTGCGCGATGGGCTCGCCGCGTCGGGGTGGCGCTGCAGCCAGAAGCGGGCCTCGTCGGCCGGTACCGAATCCGGGCGGGCCAGCGCGGCCGCCAGTCGGTCCAGGTCCGGTCCGTGCAGCGCCTCCATCTCCGTCCAGGTGGTGCCGGCGTCGGTGTCACGCGTGCGCAGCGAGTTGTAGCGCAGCAGCGTGCCGGTCAGTGTCCCGTTGCAGAAGTACTCGTGCTGGGGAACCATTTCGGTGTGATGGGCCTGCAGCCCCAGCTTTGCCGTGGTGCCCGGCAGCAGGGGCACCGGCACCGCAAGGTTCGCGCGCATCGTACTGCCAACGGCGAGCCGGACGGCCTGCAGGTGGGTGCCACGCGCACGGGCCGGGAAGCGCGGATCGTCCTGGAAGCGTGGGCGGAAGAAGCGCAGCACACACTGCGCGTGCGCGGTCGACGGGAAGCTCGGGGCCAGCGTCGTCAGTACCTGCTCCACCTCCGCCATCGGCAGCTCGCCCCCGGCCTCCCCCAGTACACGCTGCGCCTGCACCAGCAGCGCGCCCAGGCCCGGCGTCAGGTCCGTGGCGAAGGTCACGTCGACATAGTCGCCGTCCCGCAGCGGGTCCGAGTCCGCGCGCTGCTGCCGCGCCACCGACGCGCGCGCGCCTGCGCCCAGCCCGGTCCACTGCGCGGTGCCTTCCAGCGTGCCGCGCCGCGTACGGATGTGCTGGCGCATTTCGGCAAAGGCGTGCGTGCCCTGGTGCACCGTGCGGCGGTTGTGGGGAAATCGGCTGTCGTGGATGCGCGTCGCCAGCACGTCCACCTCCGTCTGCAGCGTCGTCCAGGTGTCCAGGTGGGAAGGTGTCTGCAACGGCATGCCGGCCAACCGGTTTGAGGGTGGTCGCGGCGTCGCCTGCAGCCAGCCCAGCGTATCGAGCATCCGGATCATGACCTGCTCCACGGTGGCCGGTCCGGTGCACCAGTCGCGTGCGAGCGACGCCAGCGGCAGCTCCGCCAGCCGGGGGGCATCCAGTTGCAACCGGGCCAGCCCTTCGAGTTGATTGAACTCCGCCGCGAGGTGGGCCACCGCCACGCGCCTGTCCGCCAGGCAGTGCAGGTTGGCCGGGGTGCGCCACAGTGCGTCGACCCGTTGCAGGGTGGGCGAGCGCAGTGCGCGCCGCTCCAGCATCGGGGCCAGGCGGGCATCGAGTGCCCGCCGGATGTGGGGCAGCGCGCGGGTCGCGTCCGCGCCGCGCTCCGTCAGCCGCACCGGCAGGTCGATGTGCACGTCGATCTTCTCGCGCGACCCGCTCGCATTCACACCGCCGGGCCCACAGCGGACTCCGCCACCGAGATGGAGGTTCACCGATTTCATCGTTGCCTCGATCGCGGCGGGCGGCGCGGGGTGGAACGCCGGGGCCGCCTCGCCGTCCCGCTGCCCCAGCAGCATCGGCAACCGCGGTTGCCAGGCCTGTGCGCGGCTGACCCGTTCGGCGTAGCGGTCGCGGTCCGCGTTGAACACCCGCTTCAGCGTCCGCAGCGGCCAGGACCCTCCCAGCCGGCGCGCGACCGATGCGCGTGCCAGTTCCAGCACGTGGTCCGGCATCTTGTCGGCGATCCGGCCCTGGCCCCAGCTTATCCGTCCTCCCAGCGTCGCATGCGCGCCCACCTCCTCCGGCAGGCCGGCCTCGGCTGATGCGTCCATGCTCAACGTGACCGTATCGAACCGGGCCACGGCCAGGTCGTCAAAGGTGGCCGTGCTCACCGCACGCGCCAGGCCGGCGCGCACGCCGACATCGATCGCGCCGGGCAGTCCCACGCCGACGCCGAGCGTGCCGCCCCCGCCGGTCTCACGCAGTGCGCCGGGCATGTTGTTCACCGCCTGCTGGCCGGCATGGTGTGCGATCCGCGCCGCCAGCAGCCGTTCGGCCTTCGCCGCGCGGGTGAGGTCGTACAGGGCCGCGCGTAGCATCCGCGACCGCTCGCTGCGTTGTTCGGCGTCCGGTATGCGGGACAGTGCCACCTCCAGGTCGTGCATCTGCGCCGCAAGCACCTCGATGGTGTCCGGGTGCTGACTGCGATTGCCCACCCGGGTCGGACACGGGCGGGCGGGCGGGGCGAGGCAGGTGTCCTCGGGAAGCGACCGGTACCGCGTCAGGGTGGCAGGTGCGGGGGCAACACGGGTGGGAGACGCGGGAGACATGGCATTCCTCATGGCAGCGGGTGCGGCGAGGCGTGCGCACCCTTGGGCCGCGTGAACGTAGCGCCGGCTGGCACACCGTGAAATCGCCTGTTGTCGGAAGAGTTCACGCAGGGTTTGGAGTGCTGAACATCCTGGCCCTTCCAGCGGTATCGGAGGAATCGGATGGACCCGACGCATCGATGATGCCGTGGACGCCGCAAATGCCCATTGCGCCACACCGGGACGACGGCACTGCGACCGAACAGCGCTCGCTCAGGCCCCGCCGACGAGGCGATTGCGACAATCGGGCGTGGTCCGGGGGCCGTGCGGTTCAAGCGATCACTGTCGTCTCCGGCGCGCGCCGCAGATGAATGACATCGTCGACGTTCAAGCACGCCTGCGCGAGCGAATTGCCCTCAGGCGAATGTCGGGTAAGGCCCCGAGTTCAACTCGGAGAAAACGGTAAAGGGCTGTATCCGACATTTGCGCGATCAGGCGTGCGGGGCGTGACCCATATCCCGCAACCAGCGCCACAGTGTGGTGCGGGAAATGCCCAGCCGGGCTGCGACCGCCTCCCGGTTGTCCCCGCACTCGGTCATCAGGTGCTGCAGCGCCTGCGCCGATGGCCGGCGCATCGTGGCGACGGGGCGCGCGTCCCCACCGCTGCCGGTCGGTGTGTCGTGCAGTTCCGGTGCCCAGGCCAGCAGCTGCGGCAGGGGCAGGGCACCGGCGTTCGTGGGCCAATGGATGCGCAGCCGGTCGACCAGATTGCGCAGCTCGCGGACATTGCCTGGCCAGGTGTATGCGGTCAGGTGCTGGCGCGCTGCGGCATCCAGTGGGGAGGCACGCTGCCCGAGCTCTGCGAAGAAATGGTCCAGCAGCGCCGGGACGTCCTGTGGGTGGTCCCTCAACGCCGGCAGGGCGATGCGCAGCGCCGCCAGCCGGTAATACAGGTCGCGACGGAAGCGTCCGGTCTCGACCTGGGTCTCCAGGTCCTGCAGCGTGGCCGCGACCACACGCACATCCACCGCGACCGGTTCGGTCGCTCCGACGCGCAATACCTCCCGCTCTTCGAGCACCCGCAGCAGCCGCGTCTGCAGCGGCAGCGGCAGCTCGCCGATTTCATCCAGGAACAGCGTGCCTGTATCGGCGGCTTCCACCAGTCCGACCCGGCCACCGCGGCGGGCCCCGGTGAACGCGCCTTCGGTGTAGCCGAACAGCTCTGCTTCCAGCAGCGATTCGCTGATCGCACCACAGTTGATCGCCACGAAACGGCCACGTCGCCCGCTGGCCGCGTGCAGCTGGCGCGCCACCAGCTCCTTGCCGGTGCCCGTGGCCCCGCTGACCAGCACGGTGCTGTCGTGCGGCGCATACAGCGCGATTCGCGCGCGCACGTCCTGCAGGGCAGGGCTGTCGCCCAGGAGCACCGGCACCCGTTCGGCGCGCCGCGCGGGCGACCGGCGGCGCGGTGGCGCGATACCAGAACGGGCCAGGGTCTGGGTCAGTTCCAGCGCATGCTCGAAGGCCTGACGCACCGAATCGGCCGAGTACAGCAGCAC
>JAEWLO010000057.1 GCA_023457475.1 Pseudomonadota bacterium
CCTTCTGTACGTCGCGGAACAGCCTGCGCTCGCCTTCGCGCAGGAAGCCGTACAGCGAGACGCTGTCTTCCTTCTGCGCATAGTGGGTGAACAGCACGACCTCCCGGCCCAGGTCGGGCAGGTCGTAGAAGGTGCTCATCGGGGCTTCCAGCTCGTAACCCACCCCGTTCACGTCCAGCAGCAGCCACGGCGGTGCCTTGTAGGCCAGGATCCCGCGCAGACGACCGATCATGCAGATGTCCTCATTTCCGGCTCCAGGCCTGGCGGGCATTGACCCCGAGGCGCTGCGCCGTCGCCCTTACGTGGGCATGGGTGATGGCCACCGCCAACGCGTCGGCCGCGTCGGCCTGCAGCTTGGTTTTCAGGTTGAGCATAAGCCCGACCATGTGTTGGACCTGTTGCTTTTCCGCCCCACCCCGCCCGACCACTGCCAGCTTGATCTCGCTGGCCGCGTACTCGTGCACGGGCAGGTCGCGCATCACAACGGCGGAGATCGCCGCGCCACGGGCCTGGCCCAGCTTGAGCGCCGAATCCGGGTTGCGGGCCATGAACACCTTTTCGATGGCCACCTCGTGCGGGCGGAACTCGTCCACCAGGGCGGACAGCCCCTGCACCAGAAGTTTCATGCGCTGCGGGAAATCGTCCGCGCCCAGCAGGACCAGCGGCAGGTGATGCACGTGCACGACCTTGCCGGTGGCATCCACGTCAATGATGCCCACCCCGGTCCGCTGCGAACCGGGGTCGATGCCGAGGATCCGGATCATCGGGAACTACGCCGTCAGGCGTAGGCATCCGCGCCGAGGTCGGCGTTGGAGTACACGTCCTGCACATCATCCAGGTCTTCAAGCATGTCGAGCAGCTTCTTGACCTGCAGGGCGGTGTCGCCCTCCACCTTGATGTCGTTGTCGGCCCGGAAGGTGATCTCGGCGTGGTCGGGCACCTTGCCGACCGCCGCCATCGCGTCCTTGACGGCCTGGAAGCTGTCCGGGCTGGTCACCACGTCGATCGAGCTGTCGTCGGGATAGACGACGATGTCATCCGCGCCGGCCTCGATGGCCGCTTCGGTGATCGCTTCCTCGTCCGCGCCGGGAGCGAAGCTGAGCACGCCCAGTCGCTTGAACATGAAGGCCACCGAGCCGTCGGTGCCCATGTTGCCGCCGCACTTGCTGAAGGCATGGCGCACATCGGCCACGGTCCGCACGCGGTTGTCGGTCAGGCAGTCGACGATCACGGCCACGCCACCGGGGGCGTAGCCCTCGTAGCGCACTTCCTCGTAGACCACGCCTTCAAGCTCACCGGTGGCCTTCTTGATGGCGCGCTCGATCACGTCCTTGGACATGTTCGAGGCCAGGCCCTTGTCCATCGCCACACGCAGGCGCGGGTTGTTGTTGGGGTCGCCTCCACCGCCGCGCGCGGCCACGCCGATCTCGCGGATGATCTTGGTGAAAATCTTGCCGCGCTTCGCGTCGGACGCGTTTTTGCGGGCTTCGATGGAGGGGCCTCTACCCATGGGGGTTTCCGTGCATGAAGTCAGGAACAGGGCGCGGATTCTACCCGATCGGCCGCTGCCGTCGTGTTAGTTGCCCCGCCGCCGGGGCAACGGCGGCCTCAAGCGGCGTGCGCGGTCCGGTCACGACGGAAGTGGCCGTCGCGCAGGAAGGCGGCGGTCTGGCGGGCGGCGTCCGGCGAGAACACCAGGCCACTGTGGCTTGCCGACACGACGCAATGGTCCGCCAGGCCCGGCAGGCGGGTTTCCTCCAGCGCCACGGTCCCGTCGGAGGCCTCCCCGCACGCCCCGAGCAGGCTGCCCAGGCCATGCGGTACCGAGCCGGCCACGAGGCCGACCTCGGCATGCCCCTGCCAGTCCGGAAGCCCGTCCAGCAACATGTCCCCGCTGCGCCCAAGCGCCGCGCCCCAGCCATGGTCGGCCAATGAGCGTGCGGTGTTGGAGCCCCTCAGCGGCGAACCCAGGCAGACCACGCGGGCCACCGGCAGGTCGGGCTGCAGGCGCAGCGCCTCCAGCGCCACCAGCCCGCCCAGGCTGTGGCCGACCAGCGAGACCGGACCGCTGCCCTGCAGCCGCTTCAGCAGCTGGGGCACCGCCACCTCCGGTCCGCCAAAGACGCTCGAATAGCCGAAAGTATCGACCTGGAAGCCGCGCGCGCGCAGCCGCCACGCCAACGGGCCCACCCAGGCGCGCGCATTCCAGATGCCGTGCAGCAGCAGTACAGGAGGGGTCATGGGATCAGCGTACAGGGACGAAGTGACGGTCGCGGGCACATGCGACCATTGGACGGGGGCACGGGATAACGGCAGGTGAAGCGCAGGTACGGTTACCGCGAAGGCAGCCGGCGCAGGATGAATTCCAGGTCGCGCACCTGCCCTACCGGGAACTCATAAGTGCCCACCCGGGTGAAGCCGTAGCGCGCGTAGAAGCGCTGCGCGCCGAAGTTTTCCGACCACACACCCAGCCACAGGGTGCGCGGGCCGTCGCGCTCCAGCCAGGCCAGCGCGGTTTCCAGCAGACGGCTGCCCCACCCGCACTTCTGTTCATCCTGGATCAGATACAGGCGCTTGAGCTCGCCATCGCCCGGCTGCACTTCCGGGTGCGGCAGACCGCAGGGGCCAGCGGCGGCGTGGCCCACGGC
>JAEWLO010000058.1 GCA_023457475.1 Pseudomonadota bacterium
GCCTGTTAGTGCCGGCCTCTGGCCGGCAAGGGGCCGCCGGCCAGAGGCCGGCTCTACCGATTAGTTCAAAGCAACTGCCGGCTTGGCGTCGGCCTGCATCGCCACTGCCTTGGCCTGCACCGGCATGCCGGGCATGAAGACCTTCTGCACACCGCCGATGATCACGCGGTCGCCGGCCTTCAGGCCCTGCTGCACGATGCGCAGCCCTTCGGCACTGCGACCCAGCACGATGTCGCGGCGCTGGGCGGTGTTGGCCTTGTCCACCACATACACGTACTTGCGGTCCTGGTCGGTCAGCACGGCCTTCTCGTCGATGAGCATCGCGTCGAACTGGCCACTGCCCAGCAGCTGCACGCGGGCGAACAGCCCCGGGGTGAAGGTGCGGTCGGCATTGTCCAGCAGCGCACGCACGCGGATGGTGCCGGTGCTGCGGGTGACCTGGTTGTCGAGGAAGTCGACCTTGCCGGTGTGCGGATAGCCTTCTTCACCGGACAGACCGACCTTCACCGGCAGGTCGCTGTCGCGTTCGCTCGGACGCTCACCCTTGCGGGCCATCTGCGCGTAACGCAGGAAGGTGCCTTCGTCGGCATCGAAGTACACGTGCACGGTATCCAGCGAGACCAGCGTGGTGAGCACGCTGGCGCTGTCGCCGGCGGTGACCAGGTTGCCGGCCGTCACCATCGCGCGACCGGCGCGGCCGGCGATAGGGGCGCGTACCTTGGTGAACTCCAGGTTGAGTGCGGCGGCGTCCAGCGCAGCCTGCGCGGCCTGCACGGCGGCACCGGACTGCTCGGCGGCGGCGCGGCGCTGCTCCCAGGTTTCGGTGGAGATGGCCTGCTGGTCGGACAGCTTCTTGGCGCGGTCCGATTCACTGCGGGCCAGGCTGGCCTGGGTGCGGGCGCGGGCGACTTCGGCGCGGGCGCGATCGTACTCGGCCTGGTAGCTGCGGGCGTCGATGGTGAAGAGCACGTCGCCCTTCTTCACCTCGTCGCCTTCGACGTAGTTGACCTTGTCGATGTAACCGGATACGCGCGGGCGCAGCTCGACGCTCTGCACGGCTTCAACACGGCCGCTGAAGTCGTCCCACTGGCTCACCGGCTTGACCAGCACCGGCGCGGCGGTCACTTCGGGCGGCGGCGGCGCGCCGGCTTCTTCGGCGTGGCCACCACTGCAGGCGGCCAGCACCGCTGCGGCAAGGAGGGACACCCCGGCCATGGCCAGGCGTCGGGTGATGCGGGTGGACGTGGGGGTGTGGGAGGTCATGAGAGCATCCTTACGGCAAAGTGGGTGAGGCGAAATCAGAAGGGCGGTGCAATGAGGTGGCGTAGCGTGAGACCTCAACCTTGGTAGAGGTCAAGCGGTGCCAGCGATGTTGCGCGAGAGGTCCGGAGGCCATTCCTGGTTGAGCAGGCCCCGGGGAAGTTCGGCATCACGGGTGTCGCAGCGGACGATGGGACGGTTGTCGGTACAGTTGTCGAGCAGCGACACCAGCCGGCGCCCGACCAGCAGCGCGCTCGGCCATTCGATGCAGGCGTTGGCGGCGTTGGTAGGCGTGCACACCGGGTTGTTCACTTCCAGCATCTGCGCACGCACGCCCAGTGCCTGCGCTTCCTGGTGAAGCACCTGCGCATACATGCGCGTGGCCGACAGGGTGATCGACGTCTCGCCATGGCCGGCCCACGCCTTGTAACCGGCCGGTCCGCCAATCACGACGTAGCGCCGCGCGTGCGGCCCTCCCTGCAGCAGCGGCAGCAGATGGCGGCCGGCATGTACATGCGGCATCACGTCGGCCTGCAGCGCCTGCAGCAGGGCGTCGCCGCTGCGGTCGGTGACCCGACCCCGGTTGTAGGGGCCGCCCATCGCATCGACCACCGCCGCCAGCGGGCGGCGGCGCTGCGCGACGCGTTCGGCCACGCTTCGCGCGGAACCGTCATCGCCGAGCGACCCAAGCATCGTCTCCAGCCCGGGCTCATCGGCGAACTGCTCGCACAGCGCGGCCAGCCGGCCAGGGTCGCGGCCAACCACAAGGACCGGACTGCCGGCCTCCAGCAGCGCGGCGACAATACCCTGCCCCACGTTGCCGGTGCCGCCCAGCACCAGGACCTCCGGGGCCAGCGTCCCGCTCATGGGACTTTCACTCCCGTTGCCGGGATAATCCCAATTCCGGCCAGTCGGCCCGGATGGCGGGGCGCGAGACGGACGCTGCCGCCACGCTGGCCGCGCGGAGCCGGGGTGAATTCGCGGAAAGCCCTGTCAGAGAAGGGGCCAGGACGCTTCTCGACGGTCATCGCGAGGTCCAGGGAGGGGGTTTGGCCGCCCATTACGCGGCCGAGAATGTTCCGCAACCACATGGCTGAGGTCCTTCATTTCGGGAATGGGGGCAGATTAGTCCTCAAACTCCCCCTTGATTAGTCCGGATTAAGGGGAATAATCGTCCCGTACCCGGCACAATCTTTCGGGCACTCTATGTCCACCCCTCCGACCAGGACCCCGTCATGGCCCACGATCTCAACGACACGCTGATCTTCGTCAAAGTGGTCGAGCAAGGCAGCTTCATCGCGGCTGCCAACGCGCTCGGCCTGCCCAAGACGACGGTGAGCCGCAAAGTGCAGGAACTGGAAACGCGACTGGGTGCACGTCTGCTGCACCGGACCACGCGCCGGCTGGGGCTGACGGAGGCCGGCTCGGTGTATCACGAGCATTGCCAGCGCATCGCGCGCGAACTGGAAGAAGCCGAGGGCGCGGTCAGCCAGCTGCAGTCGGGCCCGCGCGGGTGGCTGCGCTTCACCGTGCCCTACTCGATCGGCATCACCTGGATCGCGCCGTTGCTGGGCCAGTTCCATGCGCAGTACCCGGAGATCCAGCTGGACATGCATCTGGGCAACGAGAAGCTGGACCTGATCGCGGGCGAGGCGGACCTGGCGCTGCGCGTGGGTGCGCTTCCGGATTCGAACCTGGTGGCGCGCAAGCTGGGCAGCCTGCGCACGCAGGTGTTCGCCAGCCCCGCCTACATCGAGCGCTACGGTGAGCCGCTGCATCCGGATGAGCTGCAGTTCCATCGCATCCTGGCGATGCGCAAGGCGCGCAATCTCAACAACAACCGCTTCTTCTGGCAGCTGGGCGAGAACGGTGGCGATCTGCGCGATTTCCCGGTGAATCCGCTGCTGGTGGCGAACGATCCCTCGGCGCTGAACGGCGCGCTGGTGTGCGGCGAGGGACTGCTGCTGACCGGTGACGTGATGGCCAAGCCCTTCATCGAATCCGGGATGGTACGCCGCGTGCTGGCCGGTTGGACCGGACCGGAAGTGGACTTCAATGCCGTGTTCGCAGGGGGGCGGCTGGTGTCGCCGAAGGTCCGGGTGTTCGTCGACTTCCTGGTGGAGAAGCTCAACTTCGACGCGAACTACATGCTGGCGCAGTGCCCGGCGGCGAAGCTGGCCAAGCAGCAGCAGAAGGAAGCCGAGGCGGAGCTGCAGGAAGCCGGGAAGCGGATTCTGGAGACGGTGACGGCGGGTTGATCACTGGCCCAGGACCATCGGCCGGGAATCGCGCAGGTTGATTGGGCGATTGGGCGATTGGGCGATTGGGAAACCGGGCGGTAGGGTCGGTCGTCAGACGACTGCACGCATCGGCTCAACGCCCGGTAACGCATGGCCATCAACGGCGTCATGTCTCCGGCAGGTGTCCATGCGTCAATGCGCCGATCACCGTTATCGGCAGTCGTCTGACGACCGACCCTACCGGGGTTCACACCGCGTCCGACGAACCGTGATCCGCGACCCGTCACCCACGTCCGACGTACCGTGATCCGCGATCCGTCCCCCCACGTCCGACGAACCGTGATCAGTGATCCGTCCCCCACGTCCGACGAACCGTGATCAGTGATCCACGAACCGTGATCCGCCACCTGCGATCCGCGATCCGACGGTTCACCGGCCTGGCGTCGCCCGGGAAACGAAAATGCCGCCCGGTGGGCGGCATTTTCAATCAGACCGCGATACGGTTTTACTGCTGAAGCGGAATCAGGCGGACTTCCACGCGACGGTTCTTGGCGCGACCCGCATCGGTGCTGTTGTCGGCGATCGGATAGGCCTTGCCGGCACCCAGGGTTTCCATGCGCACGCGATTCACGCCCTGCCCTTCGAGGTAAGCGGCGACAGAATTGGCGCGGTCCAGTGACAGCTTGTTATTGACCGCATCGCTGCCGATGCTGTCAGTGTGGCCGACCACCTCGATCATGGTCTGGTCGTATTCCTTGAGCGTGGTCGCGACGCCATTGAGCGCGCTGTAGAACTGCGGCTTGAGCGCGGACTTGCCGAAATCGAAGGTCACGCCGTCCGGCAGGTTCAGGACGATGTTGTCACCCTGACGCTGCACGTCGATGCCGGTATTGGCCGTGCGCTGGCGCAGCGCCTCTTCCTGTCGGTTCTGGTACGCACCGACGCCCGCACCGGCCAGCGCGCCAATGCCCGCACCGATCATCGCGTGCTGGCGGCGCTCGGTTGCGCTGTCACCCGTCAGCAGGCCTGCGGCGACACCAATCGCACCGCCGATCAGGGCGTTGCGGCCGGTGCGGCTCTGCTGCTGGGTCGGGTTGCCGTACTGGTCGCTCTGCACGTAGGAGCCGCCGGTGGCGCAGGCGCTCAGGGCGGCCGCGGTCATCAGGGCCAGGGCGACGTTGCGGGATGCGGAAAGCTTCATGGGTTTCTCCTCAAGGCCGCGTTGGCGGCGTGCGAACGGCCTGAAGCATAAACACGCCGATGCGATGCCGGGATGATGAATCGGGCACGAGGGGGTGTTTTGTTCAGGTTTCTGACCGCGCCCCAAGGATGTGCGTCATGCCTCACCGGTGTGGCGATAGGCATCCAGCGCCGCCTCTCTCCCCGCCGCCAGATCGACAATGGGCACACCCGGGTAGGTCGGTGCCTTCTCCGCCAGCAGTTCCGGCGACTGCCAGGGAGCGAAGCGCGCCTTCACCGGTAAAGGAGCGAGCTCCGGCACCCAGCGGGTGATGTAGCGCGCGTGCGGGTCGAACTTCTGCGCCTGGGTGACCGGGTTGAAGATGCGGAAATACGGAGCGGCGTCGGCACCGGTTCCGGCCACCCATTGCCAGCCCATGGTGTTGTTGGCGAGGTCGGCATCAACGAGGGTGTCCCAGAACCAGCGCGCGCCGTGCAGCCAGTGCTGGCGCATGTGTTTGCACAGGAAGCTCGCCACGATCATGCGCACGCGGTTATGCATGTAGCCGGTGGCCCACAGCTCGCGCAGGCCCGCGTCTACGATGGGAATGCCGGTGCGCCCCTGCTG
>JAEWLO010000059.1 GCA_023457475.1 Pseudomonadota bacterium
CCGATGCTTCAGCCCTGGTCGCGCCGGCCGTTGGCCGGCCCAGGCGATAGCAGGTTCGCTCGGATCAACGCGGTTCCGAATCCACCAGCGGCTTCAGTTCCGGATCCAGCGCCACGCGCTCGTCGAACACGAAACACCGGCCCTCGTACCCTTCTCCGCCCACCGCCTCGAAGTACCCGAGGATGCCGCCGTCCAGCTGCAGCACGTTGTCCATGCCGTCGTTGCGCATCCACAGCGCCGCCTTCTCGCAGCGGATCCCACCGGTGCAGAAGCTCACCACCGTGCTGTCGCGCAGCGCCTCGCGGTGCGGAGCCAGCGCGTCCGGCAGCTCGGTGAATTTGCTGATCGGCAGCACCAGCGCCTCCTGGAAGGTGCCGTACTCGATCTCCTGCACGTTGCGGGTGTCCAGCATCACCACCGGCTTGCCGGCGTCGTCATGGCCCTGCCGCAGCCAGCGCTGCACGGTGGCCGGATCCACGGACGGCGCACGCGGAAACGCCAGCGGCTGGCCGTCGTCGATGCGGAAGCTGATGATCTCCGGCTTGACCTTCGCCTTGAGGCGGGCAAACGGCTGCATCCGGCTGTAGCTGGTCTTCACCCGGAGGCCATCAAAGCGCGCGTCCTCGCGCAGTGCGGCGTAGAAACCGTCGATGGGCTCCGGGCTGCCGGCCAGAAACAGATTGATGCCCTCCCCCGCCACCAGGATCGTGCCACGCAGCGCGCCGGCCTCGGCGCGTGCCAACAGCGTGGCGCACAGCGCCTCCGGATCGGCGATGGAGGTGAAATGGTAAGCGGCGGTATTGGCGATCATCCGCCCATTTTAGCGTCTGTCCGGCCCGCTGCACCCCGCCGGTGCCAGCGCATTCAGCCGCGAAGCAGGACGAACGGCAGCAGCACCAGCGCCGCCGCGACCGCCATGCCCAGCAGCACCAGCACCACGAACACCGGCCGGGTACGCAGCAGGCTGCTGAAGGTCTCGGCGGTGCCGTCGCGCAGCGCGGCCTCGCGTTCGGCCCGCATCCGCTGGCCACGCGCCTGCTGGTAATCGGCCATCAAGGTCCGGGCCCGGGCATGGTCGGCGTCGTCACGGACCCATATGCCGCCCCAGGAGATCCCCCACGGGCTGGGTTCGGTGCGGTAATGGGCAATGCCCGCCGCGTCCAGGAAGGCGATCACGTCTTCGATTTCATCGTCCGCGACATTGCGCAGGTTGAGCAGCAGTTTCGACATGGGCCCATGATAACGCCCACCGATGCGCTACCCTTGCGTCCCCCGTTTTTCACCCCGGAACCGCCATGCACCGTCTGCCGAAACTGCTGCTTGCCCCCGTGCTGTTGTCGTTGCTGGCCGGCTGCACGCCCCCCGGTCCGCCGCCGGGCGGCAGCATCGCCACCTTTGAAAAGGTCGACACCGTGCCCGGCACCGGGGCCGAAGCCACCCCGGGGGCCACCATTTCCGTGCACTACACCGGCTGGGTCTATGACGAGCGCGCCGCCGACAAGCACGGCGACAAGTTCGACAGTTCCGTGGACCGTGGCGAGCCTTTCAGCTTCCAGCTCGGCCAGGGTCGCGTGATCAAGGGCTGGGACGAAGGTTTCGCCGGCATGAAGGTCGGCGGCAAGCGCACCCTGATGATTCCCGCCGAGTACGGCTACGGCGCACGGGGTGCCGGCCCGATCCCGCCGAATGCCTCGCTGGTGTTCGACGTCGAACTCCTCGACGTGAAGGCCCCCTGAGTCCCCCATGGCAGAGCAGCAGCACCCCGCCCGCGTGGTGGTCATCGGAGGCGGTCCCGCCGGCCTGATGGCCGCTGAAACCGTACGCGCCGCCGGCCATGGGGTCGACATCTACGAGGCCAAGGGGTCACCCGGGCGCAAGTTCCTGATCGCCGGCAAGGGCGGTCTGAACCTCACCCACTCCGATCCGCCGGACCTGTTTGTGAGCCGCTACCGCGAGCGTGCGGCGGAGGTTGGCGCGTGGCTGGCCGATTTCGACGCCGAGGCACTGCGCGCGTGGGCGCGTGGCTTCGGCGTGGACACGTACGTGGGCAGCTCCGGACGCGTGTTTCCCGTCGACCGCAAGGCCGCGCCCCTGCTGCGTGGGTGGGTCCGCCGGCTGAAGGACCAGGGCGTGCGCTTCCATGTGCAGCACCGCTGGACCGGCTGGGACGACACCGGTGCGCTGCGGTTCGAGACGCCGGACGGCCCCCAGCACATCGAAGCCGATGCCGTGGTGCTGGCGATGGGCGGTGGCAGCTGGCCGGAGCTGGGGTCCGATGGGGCCTGGGTCGCCCCGCTGGCGACGCAGGGCGTCGACATCGCACCGCTGAAATCGGCCAACTGCGGGTTCGACATCGACTGGACACCCTGGTTCCGCGAGCGGCAAGCCGGTGCGCCGCTCAAGCCAGTCGTCGCGCACTGGACGGGTCTGGGCGGTGAGGAACATGCGCTGCAGGGCGAATGCGTGATCACGGCCACCGGCATCGAGGGCAGCCTCGTGTACGCGTTGGCGGCCGACCTGCGCGATACCCTCGCCCGGGACGGCCAGGTGCTGCTTCAACTGGACCTGCTGCCTGGCCAGACCGAAGCGCAGCTACTGGAGAAGCTGTGCCGGCCGCGCCAGGGCCGCAGCTTCGGTGAGCATCTGCGCCGCCAGCTGGGGCTGGGCGGGGTGAAGTCCGCGCTGCTGTTCGAGGTGCTGGGCAAGGAGGCCGGGCAGTTGCCGGCCGAGGCCATCGCGACGGCGCTGAAGCGGCTGCCGCTGTCGCCGCTGCGCCCCCGCCCCCTCGACGAAGTCATCAGCACCGCCGGCGGCGTGCGACTGGAGGCACTGGACCCGCAGCTGATGCTGCGCGCCCTGCCCGGCACCTTCTGCGCGGGCGAGATGCTGGACTGGGAAGCGCCGACCGGCGGTTACCTGCTGACGGCCTGTTTCGCGAGTGGACTGCGCGCGGGAAGAGGCGTCGTGGACTTCCTTTCGCGGTAACGGGTGGATCGATCACCGGTAG
>JAEWLO010000060.1 GCA_023457475.1 Pseudomonadota bacterium
GCGAAGCGCCGTGCCCACGCAGGCGCCGCCGAATCCTCGGCACCGGCCTGCGCGTCCGGGTCGAGCGCGTCGACCAGTTCGTCCAGTTCATTGCGCGGCGTCGGCGGGCGCGCCGCCGGCTTGCGCGGCGCGGCCATCTGCGGCATCACGCCGGCCGCCGCCAGTTGTTCATCCAGCTTCTCGTAGCGCTTGCCGATCGGGTTGTGCAGGTCGCGCTCGCACAGCTTGATCAGCACCAGCCGCACTTCCGGGGCCAGTTCGCAGTCGGCAAACGCCTCATGGATGGCCACGCCGATGTGCTCGGGGCTGATCGGGTTGGTGTCGGCCTGCAGTTCCAGGCCACCGGCGATCCATCCCAGACGTCGGTCCAGACGCGCCAGCACCGGCTTGAAGTCGCGCAGCAGCACCGTGGCGAAGTTGCGCACCGCCAGACGGGATTCGAGCACGTGCTCGGGCACCAGGCTCAGTCCGCCCTCGACCTGCCCGGCCAGGGTGGTCTCGGCCGAAAGCGGTTCGCCGCGTTCCAGCGCGTCCCAGGCCAAGGCCAGGTGGTTACGGAAGCCGGCCACGATGTCCTCGCGGCGGCGGCGCAGCTCACGCATGCCATCCAGGAACAGCAGCTGCGACGCCCCGGCATTGCCGGCACGGTCGAACAGGACGTCGTCGAACTTGGCCAGGACAGTCGCGAACGACTCGGCCAGCCCGGGCAGGGCAGCTTCGCGTGCGAGCTTCAGCAGCGCCGGTTGACGGCCTGCCTGCCCCATGACGTTGGGCGTGGCGATCATGCGAAAAGGCTCCCCACCTTCCCAGAGTCGGAATGCAGCATGTATACACCGGAGGCCGATGCCCCCCAGGCACCCGCCCCCGGAGGGTAGTCCGGCCCAACGGTCGGGGACAGTGAAACAGTCCGCACTTCTAACCTCACAACCGGGTACCGGCAGGCCTTGTATCGTAAGGCCAGCGGCGACCGGAAGCGAGTGCGGACGTGTGAAGGGAGGGGATTCATTAAGTGATGCCCATCACGCTTCGCCGTAATGAGAACACAGTTGCCCAGAATCGGCGTCACAAAGCGCCCCGACTATAATTGCCGTACCGTGAAACCTGATTGAGACTCATGCTCGAATCCCCTGCGCTGCAAGCCCTGGACGCCCGTCGCTCGGTGCCTTCCCTGCAACTGGGAGCCCCCGGACCGGACCGCGAAACCCTGCTGCGGATGCTCGCTTCGGCCGTTCGGGTGCCCGACCACGGCAAGAAGGTGCCGTTCCGCTTCCTGAGCATTCAGGGTGATGCACGTCACACTCTTGGAGCCTTCCTCGCCCGGCGGAGCCGCGAGCGGGACCTGAACGCGTCCGACGCGCAGGTGGAAAAGGACCGGCTGCGGTTTTCCCACGCACCGCTGGTGATCACCGTGATCGCCCGCCCCGCCCCCAGCCCCAAGGTGCCGGAGCAGGAACAGCTGATGACGGCCGGATGCGTCTGCTTCGCGCTGCTTCAGGCCGCACAGGCCCTGGGTTTCGGCGCGCAGTGGCTGACCGCGTGGATGGCGTTCGACCCGGCGGTGCACGCCCACCTGGGCCTGGCCGAGGACGAGCGCATTGCCGGCTTCATCCATATCGGCACGCCGAAGATCGAGGTGCCCGAACGCGAGCGCCCGGATCCGGCCGCCCTGCTGCAGGACTGGACCGGCTGAGATGAGTGCCGCCCCTCCTTCGCTGGCCGTACGCGCGCCGTTGTACCTGGTGGACGCCAGCCTGTACGTGTTCCGGGCGTGGCACTCCATGCCCGACGAATTCAAGGACCAGCATGGCTGGCCCACCAACGCGGTGCACGGCTTCGCCCGGTTCCTGCTCGACCTGCTGGAGCGCGAACGGCCGCAGCACATCGCCATTGCCTTCGATGAAGCGCTGGACAGCTGCTTCCGTCACCGCATCTACAGCGCCTACAAGGCCAACCGCGACCCGGCACCGGAAGCACTGCGCCGCCAGTTCGCGCATTGCAAGGCCCTGTGCATGGCGCTGGGGCTGCCGGTGCTGGCCCACCACGAATACGAAGCCGATGACCTGATCGGCAGTGCCCTGCACGCGCGCCGCGATGCCGGCATCCGCGGGGTGATCATCTCGGCGGACAAGGACCTCTCCCAGCTGCTGCATGAGCACGACGAGCAGTGGGACTACGGGCGCAACCAGCGTTGGGGCATGGCGGGGGTGAAGGCGCGCCACGGCGTGCATGCGCATCAGATCGCCGACTACCTGGCGCTGTGCGGCGACGCGGTGGACAACATTCCGGGCGTAACCGGTGTCGGTGCCAAGTCCGCCGCCGTGCTGCTGGCCCATTTCGGCAGCCTGGACGTGCTCTACGAGCGCCTGGACGAAGTGCCGTTCCTGCGCCTGCGCGGGGCGGCCCAGATGGCGGTCCGCCTGCGCGAGCAGCGCGAGCACGCTCTGCTGTGGCGGCAGCTGACCACCATCGCGCTGGACGCGCCGCTGCTGGGCAGCGCCGCCGACTTCAGCCGTGCCGGGGCCGACGCGCAGATGCTGCAGGGCCTGTGCGACGCGCTGCGCTTTGGCCCGCTGACCCGCCGCCGGCTGTTCACCGCCGCCGGCCTTTCCGATTCCTCCTCTGTTGCCAGCGAGTTCGCATGAGCCACAACACGCAGCCCCCGAAGGTCGTCTTTGAAGGCAGGTACCAGCGCATGGTGGTGCGCGGCAGCTGGGAGTACAGCGAGCGCACCCACGCCGGCGGGCTGGCGGCAATCATCATCGCGGTCACTCCCGATGACCACGTGCTGTTCGTCGAGCAGTTCCGGGTGCCGCTGCAGGCCATGACCATCGAGATGCCGGCCGGACTCGTGGGCGACATCGACGCGGGCGAATCCATCGAAGACTCGGCCATCCGCGAGCTGGAAGAAGAGACCGGCTGGACCGCCGACCATGCCGAGGTACTGATGACCGGTCCAACCTCTTCCGGTGCCAGCAGCGAACGCATCGCCTTCGTGCGCGCCACCGGCCTGCGCCAGGTGGGTACAGGCGGCGGCGATGACAGCGAAGACATCACCGTGCATGAGATTCCGCGTGCCCGCGCTGCGGCGTGGCTGGTGGAAAAGATCAGCGAGGGCTACCAGCTGGACGCCAAGCTCTGGGCGGGCCTGTGGATGATCGAACACCATCTGGACGGCACTCCGCGTGGCTGACACCGGCACCGTCACCCTGCCGGCCTTGCTCGGCCAGGACGATCCGCCGGTCTACACCGCGCACCGGCCGCAGGGCCACTCGCCCTTCCTGCTGCTGGCCGACCACGCCGGCCAGCAGGTGCCGCACTCACTGCGCGGCCTCGGCCTGCCACAGACCGAGCTCGACCGCCATATCGGCTGGGACATCGGCATTGCCGGCACCACCCGGGCGCTGGCCGAGCGGCTGGATGCGTGGGCGATCGAACAGACCTACTCGCGGCTGGTGATCGACTGCAACCGCCCCCTGGCCTCGCCGACGCTGATGCCCGAAGTCAGCGACGGCACGGTTGTGCCGGGCAATGCCGGCCTGAGCGCCGCGCAGCGCCAGCAGCGCATCGACGCGATCCATGCGCCCTACCACGCACGGATTGCCGCCGAGCTGGACGCCCGCCAGCAGCAGTCGCGCCCCACTCTGCTGGTGATGATGCACAGCTTCACGCCCGCGATGAACGGCGTGCAGCGCCCGTGGCATGCCGGCGTGCTGTACCACCGCGACACGCGGCTTGCCCACGCGCTGCTGCAGGCGCTGCGCGACGAAGGCGATCTGGTGGTGGGCGACAACGAGCCGTATTCGGTCAGCAGCACCAGCGATTACGCGGTGCCGGTACACGGCGAAGGCCGCGGGCTGGTGCATGTGGAACTGGAGATCCGCCAGGACCTGATTGCCGATGTGGCCGGGCAACGCGCGTGGGCCGAGCGGCTGGCGCGCGTGTTGGGGAGTTTGGAGACGCGGTTGTTGGAGATGGCCGCGTAAAGCAGCCACGCAGGGCGTGGCTCTACGTC
>JAEWLO010000061.1 GCA_023457475.1 Pseudomonadota bacterium
GCAAGGGGCTGGCGCACACTCGCATCGTGTTGAACCGGAGACCGGCCCCGCAAGGGGCCTTTTTTTGCCATACACAAACCGATAGACCCCAACTATCGAAATATGAAAGTTCAATTGATCGTATCAATCGAAAATCAGAGTTCTCCGTATTGACTGACGACAGACATCATGCCTGGCCCCCTGTCCACACTCCGCGCCTTCTTCGTTCGTCCCGCGCGTACGTCGAGCCCCAAGGAGCTCATCGATACCGCCTTCAGGAGCAGGATGGAACCGCAGAATGCGCGCGTGAGGCTGCGAACGCTCATCAACACGCAGTACCCCTTGAATCGTTGGCTTGTGCCGCAGCGCGATGCCGCCACGCAGAGCATCCATCGGTACCAGATCGCCGAACCGGGCATCCACAGTTTCCAGACGGCCGCCGCGCCGGCGTTCGAGGCCCTGTCCCGCCGCCCCCCCGGCCCGTTGAAGGACCTTCTGCGTGCCGAGCTCGATCTGGCGCTGGAGAAAAGCCATCTTGCCGAGGCCAGCCTTGTGCCGCGCCTGCACAGGGCGTGCGCGGCCGACGACCGGCACACCATCGCGCTGTGCACCGCCATTCTCGGCGAAGGCCATCCCGAAATTGCCTATCTGCGTAACCCGGAAAGCACCCCGGCACCGCGAGCGCCACAGACACCGGACCCCTTGGCGGGTCCGCTGGAGAAGTTCGCACTGATGCAGGCGGTGCTGCTGGAGCAGGACGTCGGCACCCTGCATGCGGTGGCGTCCGCCCATTACCAATACGAAGCCGTCCAGGATCATCGCCCCGTCACACCGGAAAAGGTGGCAGGCCGCCTCAACGGCCACCACGCACCGCTCAACATCGCAATCGAGGACGCCACGCTGGCCCGTGAAGCAACGTTGAGCATTGCCGACCCCGCGCAACGTGTCGAAGTGGAAGAGGCGCTCGACACCATGATCATCACGCTGTCGAACGCACGCACCTACTGGCGATCGGTGCTCGAGCAGGCACGACCGATCCAGTCACATGCACCGCAGGACATGGCCTGTGCCTGGCTGGGCGGGAGAGACCCGGCCGTGACCACCTATCGCCTGACCACCCACGCTGCCGACATCACTGCGCAGAAGGTGCTGCACTACGGCGAGCAGCAGTGCGTGTCCATTCCCGAGGAACAGACGGAAGCCTGGGAACAGGTGACAGCCCTTCCTGACGATGCGTACGGCGATGCCATCCACACCCCGCCACATTCACCGCCCGCGCCGAGCGTGCAGGACCCCTCCGTAGCACGACTGCTGGAGGAACGCAGGCGGCGCGCCGCGCCGTTCCGTGCCTTCGCCGAGAGCATGATGGGACCAGACCCGTCTTCACGCTGAAAGCGTCCGGCGATCGCAGCGCGATCGACTACGCGCACCAACTTCTCCACTGGAATACAGCCAAATGAACGTCATCCGGGCAGCAGCATCCTTTCTGAATCGCAATCTACACCGTGTCGACGAAAAGAAACCGCTTTCCGATGGTTTCTTCGCGAAGCGCAACAATGAAGCCGCCGTCTCCGACAAAACCGCCGGCAAGCTTCAGCGCGTGCACACCTACGGCCTGGGTTGCGCAAGGGACATCGCGCCTGAGCTGCGGAACATCCGCAACACCACGCATCAGCTCCTCACCTCGATGGCGACAGTGAAGGGCATGCCGCAGAATGAAGCACGCGTTTCGCTGCGCAATCTGCTGCTGACGTTCGTCGGCAAGACCATTGAGGCACACCAGCGCATTCAATCGCCGGATCAAAGGATCACCGACTCACTGGCCGAGGCCAAGCGGCAACTCGAGAATCTGGCACCTCCGAAGACCGTGCCTGTTCAGAGCGTGTCAAGCCTCGAGGATCTCGCGCTGAAACTGCGGGCAGAATTTGAAGAGTGGAATTACGTGGAGAACCCTTCAAGCCCCTCCACGGAATGGGGTTCCTGCTCGGAAGACGAAAGCGCGTCTGACGGCGACGTCAATGATCACCCCGCGTCAATGCCGCCTCGTTACACCGAAGTCTTCGGCCCAGGCAACCATCACCGATAAACAATCGTCGCCTGCGTCCCCACGCCCGGTTCACTGCTCAGCTGGATCTTCCAGCCGAACCGGTCGCACAGGCGGCGGACGATCGACAGGCCCAGCCCGGTCCCCTGGGGCCGGCTGGGCTCTGCGCGGTAGAACGGCTCGAACGCACGCGCCAGCGCTTCCGGCGACATGCCGATGCCGGTGTCGCGCACGGTGACCCGGTCTTCCAGCACATCCACGTCGATGCGCCCTTCGTCGGTGTAGCTGCAGGCGTTGCGCAGCAGGTTGCTGATCACCACCTGCAGCACCCGCGGCGGGGCATGCAGTTCCGCCGGCCCGCTGCTGTGGAGGTGGATATGCACCGGCCGCCCTGCAATCAGCTCGCGGGCGTTGTCCACCTCGTAACGGACGATGTCGTTGACGTCGAACAGCTCGATCTGCGGTTCCACGTCCGCTTCGCGGGCGAGGATCAGGAAGGCATCGATCACCGCTTCCATGTCGCGCCCGGCCCGCTGGATGCGATGCAGGCTGCGCTTCAGGCGCGGGGTCACGTCCTGGTCGCCCAGCGCCATGTCGCTGGCCACCCGGATCACGGTGAGCGGCGTACGCAGTTCATGGCTGGCGTCACGGGTGAAATTGCGTTCGCGCGCCACATGCGCGGTGACCCGCGTGGCCAGCGAATGGAGGGCCGCCGCCAGCTGGCGGGTTTCGCCCTGCATGTCGGCCGGTAGTTTGTCCGGATCCAGATCGGCCGCTTCGGGATGGCCGGGATTCCAGCGCGAAACCCGCCGTGCCAGCCAGTTCACCGGCGACACCAGACGGCTGGAGGCCCGGTAGGTCACCCAGGAGGCGGCGTATACCGCCAGCAGGGTGAGCAGGACCGGCACGATGCCGAACCAGAACGCCAGCATCTCCGCGCGCGAGCGCAGGAACACCAGATAAAGCTGCCCTGCCGGGCGCGCATCCACCAGCACCAGCTGGTCGTCCGCCTTCAGTTCGTGGAAGCCGGGGGTGAGTTCGCGCAGATTGGGCGGGAGGTTGAGCGGAGAACGGCCGGTTTCCAGCAGGTAGCCGCGGATGTTGCGGGTGTTGGGCGGTGGCTGCGCCGGTGACGCTTCGTACAGGTCCCAGAAGTACGCGGCTTCCTCGCGCAGGGCTCCGCTCACCAGGCTGTGCTTGATCACCAGGGAGACCAGCCAGGCACCCAGCAGAATCCCCAGGCTTGCCAGTACAGCCTGCAGGATGAAAGCGATGCGGATCTTGCGCGGCAGGCCGTGCGGCATTACAGGGTCCAGGGCGGCTCGCCGCGATTATAGGAAAGCGTGCCGTGATTCGACCGTGCAGACAACACGCATGGCCCGGCGGAAGCCGGGCCATGCGGTGGTAACGGGCCGTGGAGGGCCCCTGCACACGGAAACTGCACGGACAGAACGTCAGCTCATCGGCTGGGCGATGTCCGCAATGCGGTAACCGGCGCTCTGCACGGTGTGCAGCAGCGGACGGTCGAACGGCTTGTCGATGATCTTGCGCAGGTTGTAGAGATGGCTGCGCAGGGTGTCCGAATCCGGCAGCCCATTGCCCCAGATCTCCCGCTCGATTTCCTGGCGGGTGACCACGCGCGGCGATTCGCGCATGAGGATGGTCAGCAGGCGCAGACCGATCGGCGACAACTGCAGCTCGGTACCGGCGCGGGTCGCACGCATGCTCACCGGATCCAGCACCAGATCGGCCACCTTGAGCACTTCCGAACCCACCTGGCGACGCTCGCGACGGATCAGGGCACGCAGGCGTGCTTCCAGTTCCTGGATCGCGAACGGCTTGGTGAGGTAGTCATCGGCACCGAAACCCAGGCCGGTGAGCTTGTCGTCCAGCGTGTCGCGCGCGGTCAACATCAGCACCGGGGTCGACTTGCGGGCGTCGTTGCGCAGACGGCGACACACTTCGATGCCGTCCAGGCGGGGCAGCATCAGGTCCAGCACCACCACGTCGTAGCTGTTTTCAGCGGCGAGCCGGTAGCCGTCCAGCCCGTCCTGGGCGTAGTCGACCTCGAACCCGCGTCCTTCCAGATACTCCCCGATCATCTCGGAGATGTTGCGGTTGTCTTCCACCACCAGCACCAGGCCGGAGGTCTCCTTTGTCTGACGCATGGGTTTCCCTCTTTCTTCAGCTTTGTGAAACATGCCGCATCGCCGGTGCACGCGGTGTGAAGCCGCTCACGAATACATGAATGGGGTCAGATTGAGGTCAAAGCAGCGGCTTGAGCACCGGCCAGACGTTGTCCAGCACCTTCGGCTGGGCGGCGGCGGTGGGGTGCAGCCCGTCGGCCTGCATCAGGCCGGGCTGCAGGGCCACCCCCTCCAGCAGGAACGGCAGCAGCGGGGCCTTGTACTGGGCTGCCAGGTCCGCATAGGTCTTCTTCAGCCGCTCGCGGTAGGCCGGACCATAGTTGGGCGGCACATCGATCCCCAGCAGCACGACCTTGGCCCCCGCCTTCTGGCTGGCCTGGATCATCTTCTCGAGGTTGCCCTTGAGCTGCGGCGGGGTCAGGCCGCGCAGGGCGTCGTTGCCCCCCAGTTCGATCACCACCACCGCCGGTCGGTGCTTCTGCAGCAGGCTCGGCAGGCGGGTCAGCGCGCCCGCACTGGTTTCACCGCTGATGCTGGCGTTGACGATCTGCGGTGGCGGCGTGATCTGCTGGTTGACCCGTTGCTGCAGCAGGTTCACCCAGCCCGACGCAGCGGGGATATTGTGGGCGGCACTGAGGCTGTCCCCTACCACCAGCACCACCTTGCGCCCTTCCCCACCTTTGGCACAGGCCAGCGCGGGCAGCAGCAGCAACCATGCAATCAGCCAGACACCCACGGCCGCACGGCCGTTCTTCATCGCTCGATACATTGGAGAATCCTCATCGACAGCCTGTCCCCCCGCAGCGCACCCGTCGCCATCCATGCCCGCCATGTGGGCAAGTCCGCCCGTGGCCCGGAGGGTGAAGTCCACATACTGGACGACATCGACATGACGGTCCATGAAGGCCAGAGCATCGCCATCGTCGGCGCGTCCGGGTCGGGAAAGACCACCCTGCTCGGCCTGCTGGCCGGGCTGGACCTGCCCAGCCGCGGCGAAATCACCCTGGCCGGTGCGGCGCTGGGCACGCTGGACGAGGAAGCACGGGCGCAGCTGCGCGCCCGCGAAGTGGGCTTTGTGTTCCAGAGCTTCCACCTGCTGCCGGCGCTGACCGCCGAGGAAAACATCGCCCTGCCGCTGGAGCTGGCCGGGCGCGAGGACCCGGCGCGGGTGCGCGCGGTGCTGGAGCAGGTCGGGCTGAGCCACCGTGCGCGGCATTATCCGCGCCAGCTCTCCGGCGGCGAGCAGCAGCGCGTGGCGCTGGCCCGTGCGTTCGTGGCACGGCCGCGCATCCTGTTCGCCGACGAGCCCACCGGCAGCCTGGACCAGAGCACCGGCCAGCAGATCAGCGACCTGCTGTTCGCGCTCAATGCCGGCAGCGATACCACCCTGGTGCTGGTCACCCATGACCTGCGCCTGGCGCAGCGCTGCGAGCACATCTACCGGCTCGACCAGGGCCGGCTGGTGGACGCAGACGGGCTGCACGCATGAACGTGCTGCGGCATGCCGGCCGCGCCCTGCGTCGCGAGTTCCTCGCCGGTGACCTGTTGACCGTGTTCGCCGCGCTGGTACTGGGCGTGGCGGTGATGACGGCGGTGGGCACCCTGGTCAACCGGGTCACCCTGGCGCTCACCAGCAGCGCCGCCGAGATGCTCGGCGGCGACCTCGGCCTGGGCGCACGCCAGGACATCCCCGACACCTTCGCCGAGGAAGCACAGCGACGCGGGCTGGCGCACACGCGCATGGTCAGCTTCCCCAGTGTGCTGTTCCATGGGGAGGCCAGCCAGATGGCCAACATCAAGGCGGTCAGTGCGGGCTACCCGCTGCGCGGCCAGCTGCGGGTCAGCACCGGGCCGGGCGCGCCGGCGCGCAGCGCGGGCCCGCCGCCGCCGGGTGAGGCCTACGCCGATCCGCGGCTGCTGCAGGCGCTGGGCTTGAAGGTGGGCGACGCCCTCGAGTTCGGCGCCGGCACGCTGCGGGTCACCCAGGTGCTGCAGGCCGAACCGGATACCTCCGGCGAACTGATGCAGCTGTCGCCGCCCCTGCTGGTCAACCGCGTCGACGTGGACAGCGCCGGCCTGCTGGGGCCCGGCAGTCGGGCCTCGTACCGGATGATGTTCGCCGGTGCCACGCAGGACATCGCCGACTTCCGCGACTGGCTGCAGCCGCGGGCCAAGGGTTTCCGCGTCGTGGGCGTGCGAGGTGGCCCGCCGGGGGGGGGCGGGGGGG
>JAEWLO010000062.1 GCA_023457475.1 Pseudomonadota bacterium
GCGGAGAGGCTCCCCCGGCACGGTGCGGGTCCCCTCGGGAAAAATCACCAGGTTGCCGCCATTGCGGACCGCTGCGATGCAGTCGTCGATCAGGCCTGCCCCGTCGCTATTGGCAACATAGCCTGCGGCCCGGACCGGGCCGCGCATGAACGGGTTGCAGGCGACGGCGTGCTTGACCACGCAGTCGGCGTTGGGCAGCTGGGCAATCAGCAGCACCACGTCGATCAGGGTCGGATGATTGGCCAGGATCAGCAGCCCATCACGCTGAAGCCGTTCACGTCCGTGAATTTCATAGGTCATCACGCCCAGCCGGCACATCAGCGCGACATGGCTGGCGAAGCTGAACTGCACCAGCCGGCGCGCCAGCGCGCGCCGGCGGCGCGTGTGCCGCGCCAGCAGCAGCAGCGGGAACAGCAGTCCGCCCAGCAGCAGCCCGCCGACCCCGAAGGCAGCGAAGCTCAGACCGGTGCCGAACACACGCCAGGCGTGGTTCAGGCGGGCGGGCAGCCCCTCAGCCATGGCGCTGCCAGCGCCACGATTGGCCGTCGGCCCGCACGTCCAGCTGTTCGTCGCCGGCGATCAGGAAACGCAGCAGGTCCAGGCTGTGCGGCAGGACCGGGGCGATCTGCAGCCCCGCCGTTGCGGGCTGGACGTCCCACGCCAGCGACAGCCGGGTACCGGGCCGGTCGGCCCGCGCCAGCCGCCAGCACCAGGCGAAGTACGGGTCCGGCTCGTCAGCGAAGCCGGCATACACCGGCGGCAACGGCGATTCGTAGGCGATCACGCGAACCTCCTCGGCCCCGTCAGCCAGCAGTCCGAAGGCTTCCACGCACGCCGCCTCGACCGTGCCCTGCCCCCCGGCCAGAGCCAGATAGTTGCCGCGCTGCCCGCGGGCAATGGAGTAAAGCGCCGCCACCGCGTTGTGAACGGACAGGCCGAAGGCGGTGGGCGAGAGGGGCGCGTCCTGGCGCAGCGTATCCAGCAGCTCCATCGAACGCGCAACATCGCCATGGCGCGACGCGAACACCAGCGGTACCTGGCCGCCATCATCCGGCTGCTCGCACCAGCAGGCGGCCTGGATCGCCATGCGCCCCAGCCGCTCGATGCGGCGCCGCTGCATCGGCGGGACCTCCGGCAGGGCCGGGGTGTCGTCGCCGGGGGGCAGGTGCGGCGACGACGCCCACTGCTGCCAGTCCGATTTCGTGACCAGGCCCGGTGCCCAGGCCGACCAATCCACAACAGAGAACTCGATCATTCACGCCAACATAGTGATGGGCACCTGCAAGGACGCGCCGCGAGGGCGATGCGGGTCGGCTCCCCCATTCCAGCCGATCCACACCTGTCTGGGACATCGTCCGGCGCGCGAAGCACGCCGCCAAAGGAGCGCACGCTATCATGACAGCTTCGGCACTGGCAGCATTCACAATCTGAAATGAGCAGCACGATCCAACGCGCACCGGCTTCGCAGGACGCGGCCTCCCCTTCCTGCCCGGCTCTGTTCCGCGCCCGCTACGCTCCAGCCGGCGAACGCGCGGCGGCACTGGCCGCGCCGGACACCCTGGCGGTGTTTGGCTTCGGCCTCCCCCTGACGGCCGGCGCGGACCCGCGCTGGCTGCAGGTACCGCTGGCCGAGGAAGGACCGGCGCGGATCGAGATCTGGCAGGGCATGGGGCCGGTGCAATACGGCATCCGGGACGGCGTTCAGTGGTCGCATGACGGCAGTGTGCTGTTCGGCGCGATCGAGATCGATGAAGTCGATTCGGATATTGAGACGGCCGCGGCAGTTGCCTACGAAAGATTGAGTAGTTTTCTTACCTCGAGCGGGTTCCCGCACCTGCTTCGGATGTGGAACTACCTGGACGCGGTGACCGAGGGCGAGGGTGACCAGGAACGCTACCGGCGCTTCTGCGTGGGCCGGGTGCGCGGCCTGCAGACCCTGGACGAGGCCGCGCTGCCGGCCGCGACCTGCATCGGCCGCTTCGACGGCGTGCGCCGCCTGCAGGTGTACTGGCTGTCGGCGCGCGAGGCAGGCACGCCGCTGGAGAACCCGCGCCAGGTCAGCGCGTTCCGCTACCCCCGTCAGTACGGTCCGCAGTCGCCGAGCTTCTCGCGGGCGCTGCTGCCGCCGCAGGCCACCGGGCTGCCGCTGCTGCAGTCGGGAACGGCGGCCATCGTCGGCCACGTCTCCCAGCACACCGGGTCGTGGCAGGAGCAGCTGGAGGAAACGCTGACCAACCTGCAGAGCCTGGTGGACACCGCCCGCCAGCAGCGGCCGGAGCTGCCGGCGCGGTTGGGTACCGAATCGTTGTTGAAGGTCTATGTGCGCGATGCGGCCAACCTGCCGGCGGTCGCCGAACGGATGGCGCAGCTGCCCGGTTCGCCGCCCTACGTGGTGCTGCACGCAGAAGTCTGCCGCGCGGAGCTGCTGGTGGAGATTGAGGGCATGCACGGCTGAAGGCATCCGTGCCATTGAGCACCGCTTGGTCCGGCCAACGGCCGGGGCTACCGGTGATCATTTTCCCGAGCGAAGTCCAATCATTTTTCCCGAACGAAGCCGCACCCCGTTGTCCAGAACGCGCCGCAAGGATGAACGC
>JAEWLO010000063.1 GCA_023457475.1 Pseudomonadota bacterium
GCGTTGATCTGATCGATCACCGCATCCAGCTGATCGCCCTTCCAGCGGATCACATGCAGCACCGGCCCGAAGATTTCCTTGTGCAGCTGGTCCAGATTCTTCAGCTCGTACGCACGCGGCGCGAAGAACGTACCGTGGGCGGCGGCCTCGCTCAGCTCGGCAGCGGCGATCAGGCGCGCTTCCTTCTCCATCCGCACCGTGTGCTCCTGCAGGATCTGCAGCGCGTCCGCGTCGATCACCGGACCCACGTCCGTCGACAGCAGACCCGGATCGCCGATCTTCAGTTCCGCCATCGCACCGGCCAGCATCGTCATCACCTTGTCGGCGATGTCGTCCTGCACGAACAGCACACGAGCGGCCGAGCAGCGCTGGCCGGCCGAGGTGAAGGCCGAACCGATCGCGTCCTTGACCAGCTGTTCGGGCAGCGCGGACGAGTCGGCGATGAACGCGTTCTGCCCACCGGTCTCGGCGATCAGCACGCCAATGGCCGCATCCCGCGCCGCCATCGCGCGGTTGATCGCACGCGCCGTATCGGTGGAACCGGTGAAGGCCACGCCCGCCACGCGCGGGTCGGCGGTCAGTGCCGCACCTACCGTCGCGCCGTCGCCCGGCAGGAACTGCACCACGCCGGCCGGCACGCCCGCGTCCAGCAGCAGCTTCACCGCAGCGTAGCCGATCAGGTTGGTCTGCTCGGCCGGCTTGGCGATCACGCTGTTGCCGGCGGCAAGCGCGGCCGCCACCTGGCCCAGGAAGATCGCCAGCGGGAAGTTCCACGGGCTGATGCAGACGAACACGCCACGGCCGTGCAGCTGCAGCTCGTTCGACTCACCGGTCGGGCTCGGCAGCTTTTCGGCGTGGCCGAACTGCTCGCGTGCCTGCTTGGCGTAGTAGCGCAGGAAGTCCACCGCCTCGCGGACTTCCGCGATGCTGTCCGGCAGGCTCTTGCCGGCTTCCTTCACGCACAGGGCCATGAACTCCGGCAGGCGGGCTTCCAGCTGGTCGGCGGCGTGTTCCAGGATCGCGGCGCGGCTGGCCGCCGGCGTGCGGTTCCAGGCCGGCTGCGCGGCCACTGCGTTCACCAGGGCCTTCTCGACGGTCGCGCTGTCGGCCGGCTGCCACTGGCCCACCACCTGGCGGTTGTCCGACGGGTTGATCACGTTGATCAGCGCGGCGGTCGGCTGTGCGCCCGGCACCAGCGGCGCGGCCTGCCAGGGCTTCACGGCCGCGTTGAGCTGCTCGGCCAGAGCACGCAGATCGTTGTCGTTGGCGAGATTGACGCCCATGGAGTTCTTCCTGTCATGGTTCTGGCTGCGCAGCAGGTCCACCGGCAGCGGGATTTTCGGATGGGGGATCGAATCGAACGAGGACACCGCCTCGACCGGATCGCGGATCAGGTCGTCGATGGCCACGTCTTCATCGGTGATGCGGTTGACGAAGCTGGAGTTCGCGCCGTTTTCAAGCAGGCGACGTACCAGGTACGGCAGCAGGTCCTCGTGCGAACCCACCGGCGCATACACGCGGCAAGGTACGTTGAGGCGGTTGGCCGGCACCACTTCGGCATACAGGTCGTCGCCCATGCCGTGCAGCTTCTGGTGCTCGTACACGCCGCCCTTGGCGATGGCCTTCACCGCGGCGATGGTGTGCGCGTTGTGCGTGGCGAACATCGGGTACAGCGCGTCGGCGTGCGAGAACAGCCGCTTCGTGCAGGCCAGGTAGGACACGTCGGTGTTCTGCTTGCGCGTGAACACCGGGTAGGCCGGCAGACCATCGATCTGCGCGCGCTTGATCTCCGCGTCCCAGTAGGCACCCTTCACCAGGCGCACCTGCAGGCGGCGGCCGATGCGGCGGGCCAGGTCGGCCAGGTAGTCGATCGTGTAGGGGGTGCGCTTCTGGTACGCCTGCACCACCACGCCGAAGCCTTCCCATCCACCCAGCGAGGCATCGCTCACCACCGCTTCAATGATGTCCAGCGACAGTTCCAGGCGGTCGGTTTCCTCGGCATCCACCGTGCAGCCGATGCCGTAGGACTTGGCCAGCTGCGCCAGCTCCAGCACGCCCGGCACCAGGTCCGCCATCACGCGCGCACGCTTGGCGTGCTCGTAGCGCGGGTACAGTGCCGACAGCTTGATGGAGATACCCGGCGCGGCGTTGACGTCGCCGTCCGGACGGCCGCCACGGGCCTTGTGGTCGCCACCGATCGCATGGATGGCGCGGCGGTAGTCTTCCAGGTAGCGCCGGGCGTCCTTCATGGTCAGCGCGCCTTCGCCGAGCATGTCGAACGAATAGCGGTAGTTGGCGTGGTCGCCCTTGTGCGAGCGCGACAGCGCCTCGTCGATGGTGCGGCCCATCACGAACTGGTGGCCCATGATCTTCATCGCCTGGCGCACGGCCAGGCGCACCACCGGCTCGCCCACGCGGCCGACCAGGCGCTTGAAGGCGCTGGGCGCGTCGGCGCGGGTGGCGTCGTTGATCTGCACCAGCCGGCCGGTGAGCATCAGGCCCCAGGTTGAGGCATTGACCAGCACCGAATCGCTGCCGCCCAGGTGCTTCTCCCAGTCGGCATCGGCCAGCTTGTCCCGGATCAGCTTGTCGGCCGTCTCCTGGTCCGGAATGCGCAGCAGCGCCTCGGCCACGCACATCAGCAGTACGCCTTCCTCGCTGCCCAGGTCGTACTGGCGCATGAAGGCTTCGATGGCCCCCTGGTCCTGGGCGCGCACCCGCACCCGGGCCACCAGGTCGGCAGCGGTAGCCTGCACCTGGGCCTGTTCGTCGGCCGGCAGGCGCGCCTGCGCCAGCAGTTCGGTGACGTGAGTGGCCTCATCCTTCATCCAGGCATCGGTGATCGCCTGGCGGAACGCATGGGGAACGGGCGGCAGCTCGGAAGCGAGCAGGGCCGGGCGGGACGCAGCGGCAGCGGCCGATGCGGGGGGATGTGCGGAGGGTGCGGTCATGCCGATCGGCTCATGGAGAACTTGACCATTTTATTCGTTTTTTGGCCGTTTCAACATCCGTCCGGCGACGGCCTCACCCCGCGCATAGCCTTTGATGGTGGGGGATTCAGCCGATTGCGACAGTCCCGTCAAAAGTATGCCGATTCCGGCAAAACGGCCGCCGAGGTCGATGCTGTATTGCACCATTCCTAAAAGTGTGAATGAACCCTTGCGGCTCGCGCGACAGCCCGGCTACCATCGAGACGCGTCCCCCACGGGCGCTCGATACCGGCGCGTGTGGAGGTTCTGCCTGCACCCGACGTCTTGAAGGCTTGCTCGCGGCCGTACGGCCGCAACCGACGACGCTAAGGGTCTAGGCAATGAAGCAACGCAGAAAGTGGGGTACGACGTTCGCAAAGTGGGTGGGGCTCGGGGTCGCATTCAGCGCACCGGCCGTGGCGTGGGCCCAGCACGCCGACCCGAAGCCGTGGCAGCTCAACATGGGCAAAGGGGTGACCCAGAGCTCGCGGCTGGCCTGGGAATCGAACATGTTCTCGCTGTGGGTGTGCACCGTCATCGGCGTGCTCGTCTTCGGCGCGATGGGCTATGCCATCTTCAAGTTCCGCAAGTCCAAGGGGGCGGTCGCCGCCACCTTCAGCCACAACACCAAGGCCGAGATCGTCTGGACCGTCATTCCGGTCCTGATCCTCATCGTCATGGCGTGGCCGGCCACCGCGAACCTGATCAAGTTCTACGACACGCGGGATTCGGAAATGACCGTCAAGGTCACCGGCTACCAGTGGATGTGGAAGTACGAGTACCTCGGCGAGGACATCGCCTTCACCAGCCGCCTGGACCGCGAGTCCGACCGCCTGCGCCAGAGCGGCGAAGTGCCGGACCGCGCCGCCCACCCGCATTACCTGCTCGACGTGGACAACCGCCTCGTGCTGCCGGTGGATACCAAGGTGCGGTTCGTCATCACCTCCGACGACGTGATCCATGCCTGGTGGGTGCCGGCGCTGGGCTGGAAGCAGGACGCCATCCCCGGCTTCATCAACGAAGCCTGGACCAACATCGAGCAGGTCGGCGTGTACCGGGGCCAGTGCGCCGAACTGTGCGGCAAGGACCATGGGTTCATGCCGATCGTGGTCGAAGCGGTGTCCAAGGACGACTTCCAGAAGTGGCTGGCGGAAAAGCGCCCGAAGGCACCGGACCCCGCGCCTGCCGCGACGCCGGATGCGCCCGCCGCGCCTGAAGCCACGCCGGAAGCCGCCCCGGCCGCGACGCGGGAAGCACCGGCCACGCCTGCGCCCGCTCCCGAAAGCGGCTGAGAACCGAGCCGCGCGCGCCGCACGGTGCGCGCCGATACCAGAATTAACGAGGTGTAGTGGCAATGGCGCATACCGCTGTTGATCACGACGGGCATCACGGACATCAACAGGGTTTCTTCGAGCGTTGGTTGTTCTCGACCAACCACAAGGACATCGGCACCCTGTACCTGCTTTTCAGCTTCATCATGTTCATCATCGGTGCGGCGATGAGCGTCATCATCCGCGCCGAGCTGATGCAGCCGGGCCTGCAGTTCGTCAAACCGGAAACCTTCAACCAGCTCACCACCGTGCACGCGCTGGTGATGATCTTCGGCGGCGTCATGCCGGCCTTCGTCGGCCTGGCCAACTGGATGGTGCCGCTGCAGATCGGCGCGCCGGACATGGCCCTGCCGCGCATGAACAACTGGTCGTTCTGGCTGCTACCGGTGGCCTTCAGCCTGCTGCTGCTCACCTTCCTGCTGCCGGGCGGTGCGCCGGCCGGCGGTTGGACCCTGTACCCACCGCTGTCGCTGCAGGGCGGCTACAACGTCGCCTTCACCGTGTTCGCCATCCACGTGGCCGGCATCAGTTCGATCATGGGCGCGATCAACATCATCGCCACCGTGCTCAACATGCGAGCACCCGGCATCGACCTGCTGAAGATGCCGATCTTCTGCTGGGCCTGGCTGATCACCGCCTTCCTGCTGATCGCGGTGATGCCGGTGCTGGCCGGCGCGGTCACCATGCTGCTCACCGACAAGTTCTTCGGCACCAGCTTCTTCAACGCTGCCGGTGGCGGCGACCCGGTGATGTTCCAGCACATCTTCTGGTTCTTCGGCCACCCCGAGGTGTACATCATGATCCTGCCCGCCTTCGGCGTGGTCAGCGAGATCATTCCCACCTTCAGCCGCAAGCCGCTGTTCGGTTACCAGGCCATGGTCTACGCCATCGCCGCCATCGCCTTCCTCTCGTTCATCGTCTGGGCCCACCACATGTTCACTGTGGGCATGCCGCTGGGCGGCGAGATCTACTTCATGTTCGCCACCATGCTCATCTCCATCCCCACCGGGGTGAAGGTGTTCAACTGGGTCAGCACCATGTGGCGCGGCTCGCTCACCTTCGAAGCGCCGATGCTGTGGGCGGTGGCCTTCGTCATCCTGTTCACCATCGGCGGGTTCTCCGGCCTGATGCTGGCCATCGTGGTGGCCGACTTCCAATACCACGACACCTATTTCGTGGTCGCGCACTTCCATTACGTGCTGGTCACCGGTGCGGTGTTCGCGCTGATCGCCGCCGTGTATTACTGGTGGCCCAAGTGGACCGGGCGCATGTACAGCGAAAAGTGGGCGAAGTTCCACTTCTGGTGGTCCATCGTGTTCGTCAACCTGCTGTTCTTCCCGCAGCATTACCTGGGTCTGGCCGGCATGCCGCGCCGCATCCCGGATTACAACGTGGCTTTCGCCGACTGGAACCTGATCAGCTCGATCGGTGCCTTCGGCATGTTCGTCACCCCGTTCATGATGGCGGCGATCCTGCTCGCCTCGCTGCGCAATGGCGAGAAGGCCCTGGATCGCTCCTGGGAAGGCGCGCGCGGCCTGGAATGGACAGTGCCGTCACCGGCTCCGGCGCATACCTTCACCGTGCCGCCGGTGATCCGCCCCGGCGATCTCGCCCATGACGACATCACGCATTGAGGTTGCCCATGCCCACCCCGTCTTCCGGTATCGATGACCTGGCCCAGCGCCGCCGCCGCGCGCGTCGCACCGCCCTGGTGGTTGGCGCGGTGGCCGTGGCGGTGTACGTGGCCTTCATCCTGAGCGGGGTGCTGGCGACGTGAGCCAGGCACCGGCCCCCGCCACCTCGCGCACCGCCGGGTTGCCCCGGCTGATCGCCGTGGCCGTGGCGGTGTTCGTGCTGACGTTCTCGCTGGTGCCGCTGTACCGCATCGCCTGCGAGAAGATCTTCGGCGTCCGCCTTGAGCGGGGCCCGGGCAGCAGCGCCGCGCTGGGTGCGGCAGGCAAACGCACCGTGCGGGTGGAGTTCGACGGCGGGGTGAATTCGCACCTGCCGTGGTCGTTCCACCCCGAACAGCTGACCATGGACGTGGTGCCTGGTGAGCTCAACGAAGCCCTGTATTACGCGCGCAACGACAGCGACCACCCGCTGGTCGGCAGCGCCGTGCCCTCGGTGGCCCCCGCCAAGGCGTCGGGCTACTTCAGCAAGACCGAATGCTTCTGTTTCACCGCGCAGACCCTGCAGGCCGGCGAAAAGCGCGACATGCCGGTGCGCTTCATCGTCGACCCGGACCTGCCGGCGAACGTCACCACCATCACCCTCTCCTACACCTTCTACAAGAACGACGCGCTGTCGGCGCAGCTGGTGGCCGCGCCGCCGCCGGCCAGCGCCCGCTCCGCGCCCTGACACGCCTTCATCGGATACGACCATGGCCCAGCACAGTCCCGACGCCAACGTGTATTTCGTCCCCACCCACAGCAAGTGGCCGTTCGTCGGCTCCATTGCGATGATGGTGACCATGGTCGGCGTGGCCAGCTGGCTCAATGACGCCGGCTGGGGCAAATGGACCTTCTACGTGGGCCTGGCCATGCTGGTGCTCACCCTGTTCTGGTGGTTCAGCGATGTGGTGCGCGAATCGCAAGCCGGCCACTACAACCGCCAGGTGGACGGCTCGTTCCGCATGGGCATGGTGTGGTTCATTTTCTCCGAAGTGATGTTCTTTGGTGCCTTCTTCGGCGCGCTGTTCTACACCCGCAACCTGGGCCTGCCGTGGCTGGGCGGCGAGGGCGACGGGGTGATGACCAACGAGCTGCTCTGGGACGGTTATTCGGCCGCGTGGCCGACGGCCGGTCCCGGCAACATCGGTGGCCATTTCCAGACCATTCCGGCCTGGGGCCTGCCGCTGATCAACACGCTCATCCTGCTCACCTCCGGCGTCACCCTCACCATCGCCCACCATGCGCTCAAGGCCGGCCACCGCCGCCAGCTGCTGGTGTGGCTGGGCATCACCGTCGCGCTGGGCCTGTTCTTCCTCACCCTTCAGGCGGAGGAATACATCCACGCCTACAAGGAACTCAACCTCACGCTGGGCTCCGGCATCTACGGCTCCACCTTCTTCATGCTCACCGGCTTCCACGGCGCACACGTGCTGCTGGGCACCATCATGCTGGCGGTGATGTGGCTGCGCGCGCGCAAGGGGCATTTCACCCGCGACAACCATTTCGGTTTCGAAGCCGCCGCGTGGTACTGGCACTTCGTCGACGTGGTGTGGCTGATGCTGTTCCTGTTCGTCTACGTGCTGTGACGCGTCGGCGTCAGCCGCCGATGCCGTGCGGCTTGATGAAGCCGGTGTAGATGCCGATCGCCACCAGTGCGATCAATGCCACCGATACCGCGATGCGGCGGGTGAGAGCATTCACGGTGCGCTTGGTCTGGCCCCGGTCCACCAGCAGGTAATACAGCCCCGCGCCCAGATTCCAGACGATGACGATCAGAAACGCGATTACCAGCAGGGTCTTCAACGAATCATTCATGCGCGGCTCGAGGGCAGGGCGGATGTGCCTATCTCACCGCGTTTCCGTCCGCTTGTCATGATGCGCAAGCACACGCGCCTGATCGGGTGGACCGCCGCGTTGCTGGCCATGGCCCTGTTCTGCCTGGCCGGGCGTTGGCAGCTGCAGCGGATGCACGAAAAGCAGGCGCTGCTGGACCAGCAGCCCCCGGCGCGTGCGCAGACCCTGGACCTCACCGCCGCCCTGGCCGCACCCCCGCAACTGCGCTGGGTGGAAGACCAGGGGCGGTTCCTGCCCGGCACCGTGCTGCTGGACAACCAGATGCGGGCGGGCCGCGCCGGGGTGAAGGTCTACCAGCCATTCCGCAGCGATGGGGGAGCCGTGGTGCTGGTCGACCTGGGCTGGCTGCCGATGCCGGCCGACCGGCAGATACCCGTGATCGCTCCGCGCGACGGCGTGGCGCATGTTGCCGGGCTGCTGGCACCGCCCCCTGCGGCCGGGCTGGCGGTGGGCCCGGCCTTTACTGAAGGCCCCCAACCCGGCGTCTGGCTCGCCAACCGGCTGCCGCCCATCGAGCTGGCGCGGGCGTTGTCGCTGACGACGGCCCGGTTGCCCACACGGGTGCTGCGGCTGGACCCCGCGCTGCCGGGGGGGTATGCGCGGGATCTGGAACTGCTGCCGAACACGCTGCCGCCGAGCAGGCACCTGGGCTATGCCGTGCAGTGGTTCGGGCTGGCGTTGACCGTGCTGATCGTCGCCCTGGTGCTGGAATGGCGTGCCCATCGTATTCACCATCCATGAGAAAATCGCACCCATGAACGCCCTCACGCTGGAGCAGCGCAAAGCCCGCAACCGCGGCCGCTGGACCCTGGTCGCCCTGTTCGGCCTGTTCTTCGGGGCCATGGCGCTGGCCGGCATCCTGCGCTTCACCGGCTGGGAGCCGGCCGCCCACCGCAACACCGGGCAGATGATCCAGCCGCACCGGGACGTCCGCGCGCTGCCGCCCACCCTGGCGGACGGCCAGCCGTACCCCTGGAAGTCTGAAACCCCGGTCTGGCGCATCCTGGTGGCCCCCGCCGCCCACTGCGCGGCCGAGTGCGTCACTTTGTCGCAGGACTTGGCCAAGGTGTGGCAGCTGTTCGGCCATAGGGCGGATAATGTGCAGATCCTGTGGCTGGGTACGCCGCCGGCCGAGGTCCAGAGCCTGCCCGCCCTGCGTGCGCTGCAGCCCCAACCGGAGCTGCGCGCCGCGCTGCCGGGCGTGGATGACCCGGCAGGCACGCCTGTCTATGTGATCGACCCCCACGGCTTCGTGGTCATGCGGTATGCGCCCGGCTTCGAATTGGCCGGCCTGCGCAAGGACATGGCCACGCTGTTGAAACTGAAATGAGCTCTGCTTGATGAACCCCACCGCGCGCCCGGCGCTGCACCGTAATTTCCACCGTCTGGCGTGGTTCGCCCTGATCATGACGGCCAGCACGATCATGTTCGGATCGTTCGTGCGCCTCTCCGACGCCGGCCTCAGCTGCCCGGACTGGCCGACCTGCTATGGCCGCGTCACCTGGCCCCAGCACGCCGCAGAAGTGGCCGACCACGTCGCCACCCAGATCCGTCCGCTGGAAACGCACAAGGCATGGCGCGAGCAGGTGCACCGCTTCCTGGCGGGCGCGCTGGGCATCGAGATCCTCACCCTCGCGCTGCTGGCCACGCGCCGTCGCCGCTTCGGCACCACCGCCGTGGTCACCGCCTGCACCCTGGTGGCGGCCGGCATCCCGCTGTACATGATGGGGCACCACACTCCGGCCAGCATCATCGCCCTGGTGGGCGAAGCGATCCTGCTCATCGCCGCGCTGCGCTGGAACAACAGCGACCTTTCGCGCGTCGCCCTGCTCACCCTTGCGGTGGTGATCTTCCAGGCCCTGCTGGGCATGTGGACCGTTACCCTGCTGCTCAAACCCATCGTGGTGATGGGGCACCTGCTCGGCGGCATGCTGATGTTCGGCCTGCTGGTGTGGATGGCGTGGCGCGCCACGCACAATCCCATCACCCTGGTTGAAGCGCCCACGCTGAAGAACCTGCTGCGCGTCGCCGTGGCCGTGCTGGTGGTGCAGATCGCCCTCGGCGGCTGGGTCAGCGCCAACTACGCCGCGCTGGCCTGTGGCGGTGGCAGCCTGTCGATGGACAACTTCCCGCGCTGCGTAAGCCAGTGGTGGCCGCCGCACAACTTCCAGGAAGGCTTCACCCTCTGGCGCGGCATCGGCGTGGACTACGAAGGCGGCGTGCTCGACGGCGCGTCCCGCATCGCCATCCAGATGGCGCATCGCCTGTTCGCGATCGTCGTGGCGGTGTACCTGCTGTGGCTGTCGGTGCGGCTGTTCCGCCTGCCCAGCATGCGCGGCTGGGCCAGCGCGCTGGGTGCGCTGGTGCTGCTGCAGATCACCCTCGGCATCCTCAACGTCAAGCTGGCGCTGCCGCTGGAAGTGGCCGTGGCCCATAGCGGCGGTGCGGTGGCGTTGTTGTTCGTGCTGGTCACGCTGCTGGCGCGGATGCGTGCGCCCACGGCCGGTGCGACCGAACCCATGGTAGAGCCGACCTCTGGTCGGCTGGCCACCGACGCCGGGAACCCCCTCCCGTGAGCGTCAGACAATACTGGGACCTGACCAAACCCAAGGTGGTGGCACTGATCGTGTTCACCGCCCTGGTGGGCATGTTCCTCGCCATCCCCGGCCTGCCGACCGCGCAGCAGGCGCTCACCGGCGCGCTGGGCTTCCTCGGTATCTGGCTGGCCGCCTCCGCTGCCGCCGCCATCAACCAGCTGCTCGACGCGCAGATCGACGCACAGATGGCGCGCACCTCGTGGCGCCCGCTGGTGGTGGGCAAGGTCAAGCCGTGGCAGGTGCTGGTATTTGCCAGCGTGTTGATCGTGCTCTCCATGGCGATCCTCGTCGCCTGGGTGAACGTCATCACCGCCGTGCTCACCTTCGCGTCGTTGATCGGCTACGCGGTGATATACACCGTGTACCTCAAGCGCGCCACCTCGCAGAACATCGTCATCGGCGGCCTCGCCGGTGCCACGCCGCCGATGCTCGGCTGGGCCGCCATCACCGGCATGCAGGGCCCGATGGACTGGGTGTATGCCTCGCTGCTGGTGCTGATCATCTTCATCTGGACCCCGCCGCATTTCTGGGCGCTGGCCATCTTCCGCCGCGAGGATTACGCCAAGGCCAAGATTCCGATGCTGCCGGTCACGCATGGCGTGGCGTACACCCGCAAGTCGATCCTGGTGTATTCGATCGCGTTGGCGGTGGTCGCCATCCTGCCTGTTGTCGTGGGCATGAGCGGGGTGTTCTACCTCGGCGGTGCCATCGTATTGAACGCCGTGTTCGTCTGGTACGCCTGGCGCATGTTGAACCCGCCTGACGAGCTCTTCTCGATGAAGATGTTCGGCTACTCCATCGTGTACCTCATGGCGCTGTTCGCGTTCCTGATGGTGGACCACTGGATGTTGCCCTGGTTGTAAGGCCGCGTTCGGTTGGGGTCATGTCGTTACCGTGCCGATCATTGATATCGGCGGTCGTCTTGCGACCGACCCTACCGGTGACACCGAATGCGACGCCGGGGCGGGCATGTTGCCTCCGTGCGGATTCGCCGGCACCGAATGAACGCCGGCACGCCGGTGGGGGCGCGTCACATCCGCGCCGATTCGCCGGCACCGAATGAATGCCGGCACGCCGGTGGGGGCACGTCGCATCCGCGCCGATTCGCCGGCACCGAATGAATGCCGGCACGCCGGTGGGGGGCACGTCGCATCCGTGCCGATCATTGATACCGACCACCCGGGATGACTACGCCGGTAGGGTCGGTTGTAAAACGACCGCCGATGACCTTTCCCGGCCGATGGTGGGCATGACCCAATCCGGAGCCGCCCATCGGCGCAGCCCCTTGCAATCCCCACCACCGACACCATTGCTGTTCATACCGCACACGGAACGACGGCATGCGCACACGACACTGGATGGCAGGATGGATTCTCACACTCGCGTCCCACGTTGCTTTGGCATCACCGCCCGACCCCTATTCGGAGGCCGCCACCCAGATCGCCACCCACGCGGCCGATCACCGCCTGCTGGTCCTCGGTGAACTGCACGGCACCCGCGAAACCCCCTTGCTGGTACGCGCGCTGCTCGAGCACTACGTTGCCCAGGGCGTCCCTGTGAGGCTGGCACTGGAACTCCCGGTCGCCGAGAACGCCGCGCTCGAAACCTACATCACCTCCACCGGTGACGCCGCCGCCGGGCGCGCCCTGCGCACCACGAATTACTGGAAGGTAAAAGACCACCTCCACGACGGCCGCCGCAGCGAAGACATGCTCGACCTGATCGAAGCGGTTCGGCGGCTGCGTGCAGAGGGACACGACATCACGGTCGCCGGCTTCGACCGCACCCCCAATCCGGCCGATGACGCCCCGGGCACCCGCGATGCCAACATGGCGAAGGAACTGCGTGACCGCTACGCCGAGCTTCCCGCCCACGGCCGTCTGCTCGTCCTCACCGGAAACATGCATGGCATGCGCAGCCCACCGGAACGACTGGGCCACCTGACCGTGACCGCGCTGCTGAAGGACCAGCCGCTCTACAACGTCCGTATCGAAGCGCGCGGCGGCGAGTTCTGGGGCTGCAGGGGGGACCGCCGCTGCGGCGCGCTGCCCTTGATCAACTACACCGGGGTATCGCCCAGAACCTACACCGGCGAAGACCGCGACTACGACCTGTGGATATTCCTGCCGCGCTTCACCGTTGCGCGCCTGCTGGATGCCACTCCCGCGCCCTGACGACGCGGATCCGGCACCCCGCAGCCACGCAGGGCGTGGCTCTACGCACGTAAGGGTTGCCCATATCGAGATGCCGGGATGCCGGAATTTCCGGGAATACTGGCCAGGATTGGTAGGGTCGGTTGAAAAACGACCGCCGATAACGGTGATCAATGCGGTAGCGGCATGACCACAGACGGAGCAGGCCGTTGGCGCATCTCCAACGGCCGGTTTCGATCAAATGTCATGCCCACCTTCGGCCGGGC
>JAEWLO010000064.1 GCA_023457475.1 Pseudomonadota bacterium
CTCGATGGTGTCGCCGGACAGGCGGGCCATGCTGTCGAGGGCGTTGTTGGCCCCTGCGTAGATCCCGTAGCTGCCTGCCACACTATTGTTCCAGGTCGTGCCGCTGCTGTTGAGCGTTCCGGTGTTGATGATTGCGCCCGCGCGTGTAGACGTTCCTGTCGCGGTTCCAAAAATGGCATCGACACCCGCCATGGAGGTAGTCGCGTTGAAAGCGTAGCGCTGAGCGTTCGTGGGGGAAGTGACCCCGATGCGGCTGTTGCCGGTAAGGTTCACCGTGGAGTTCTCGGCAATCCAAACGCCGATGCCCACACGGGGGCCCGCTACAGTGAAGTTGCTCAAGCTGGCGTTGCCCCCCCGCTGGGCGACCAATCCGGTGCCAGCGGTGCCTGCGGTTGCGTTGAACGTGGTAGTGATTCCGTCGAGCGCTTGGGTAGTGGTTCCGCTGTCTACCGTGATTCCTACGGAGTTCGCCCCATTGAACGTGAGCGACAGGGATCTCGATGTTTCAAGCTGGCCGCCTCCATACAGGTAGACGCCCAATGCGCCGGACTGCTGGAACGTGAACTGAGTGCTGCCATTGATCGATGCGCTGGCTCCTGCGCCCTGAATGCCCAGGCCAAACGAATTTCCCGTCTTGCCGACATAAAAGGAATTGGCCCCACTCAGCTCTACCCGCGCGGTCCCGTTGATGCCAATGCCATTGCCCTGCATGCCCGGGGTAAGGACGGGGTCGTTGTAAGTAGTGTTGCTGATCTGAAGAAGTCCGGCAGTCCCGCCGGCGAGCTTGCCGATGCCCGCACTGCTGACGTCGCCCCCAGAGACGTTGACGCTACCGCCATCGACATACATCGCCTGACTTCGCCCCGTCATACGGAATGTGATGCTGTTCGGGGCGGACAAAGTACCATTGGTGCCGTGCAGACCCAAGCCGCTTCCTGTGACCGTTATAGGGCCTGCCCCGGAACCGGGTGAAAGCGTGTCGAAGAGGACGTCACCGCCGTTCGCCCGGGCACCGTCTGCTGCGCCTGTCGTGATGGTGGTGTTGCCCACGACGGTGGTTGTGCCCGAGGTAGCGTTGACTGTGGTGGTGCGTGTTCCTGGGCCTACGACGGCCTGCGCCCATACCTGAGAGAGATTTGTCGCGCCTGCCATTGTCAGGGCGATCCCGATACACAGAGCATGTCTACGCAGGTTCATGGCCAGCCTCTGAGTCAACCATCAATCTTCGAAGGTGTGCGGCGGGCGAATCTGGCGTTCCTTGGAACCAGGTCTCTGGCCGCCCCGGATGCAACCTCGGTCTCGCCTATGGAAAGCCCATCGGCACTGGTCTGGGAGCCGCTCGCCCGACTTCCCGCGCGAGCTCGAATAGCACTGAGTTCCATCGCTTTCGATCCCAGCACAGCGTGCCGTCCAGCAATCTCCTAATCTTTAGGCATCATGGCTTCAATGATCTTGTCGATGCTGAAGCTTGCGGCGCGTGCTCGGGGTGGGAACTCCTTGAAGCTGGAAAGCCACTTGGCGAGCACAGGAGGAGCCAGATACTGCAGCGGCACGTTCTCGACGAACCAGTCGTTGTATTTGAAACTCTCCTCGCCGCGCTCAAACGGATCGGCGCGAAGATCGAAGAACTTCGGAACGCGTAGGGGCGAAAGGGGTTCCCGCCACACGTCCAGTCCCTTGCTTCGTTGTTCGGCAAAGACGACTTTGAAGCGGTCCATGCGAATACCCATGCAGTCGCCGTCATCGCTCCAGTAGATGAAGGCCTGCCGCGGGGATTTCTCCTCATCGCCTGAGAGGAATGGAAAGAGGTTGTAGCCGTCCAGGTGCACCTTGTAAGTCTTTCCGCCCATCTCAAAGCCCTGCTTGACCTTGTCAACCAGTTCTGGCTCGCCATTGGCTGCGGCGAACGTTGGGATGAAGTCTTGGAGTGAAGCGATGTCGTTGACAACCCGGCCGGGTTCGATGACGCCCGGCCAGCGCATCACGCAGGGGACCCGCCAGCCGCCCTCCCAATTGGTGTCTTTCTCGCCTCGGAAAGGAGTAGCCCCTCCATCCGGCCAACTCAGCACCTCGGCCCCATTGTCGGTCGTGAAAACCACGATCGTGTTGTTTGCTACGCCCAGCTCGTCCAACTTACCCAGCAGCTGACCCACGTAACCGTCCAGCTCCACCATGCCATCCGGATACAAACCCAGACCGGTCTTGCCTTCGGACGCTGGCTTCAAATGCGTAAAGACATGCATCCGCGTGGGGTTGAAGTAGCAGAACCATGGTTCGCCGGACGCGTGCTTTCGATCTATGAAATCCAAAGCGGCGTCAAGGAACTCCTCGTCCACGGTCTCCATACGTTTGCGGGTCAGGGGGCCCGTGTTCTCAATGACCTGTCTTCCAACTTTTCCAAACTTATCGTCCGTGGTGGAATCGTCTTTCTCGGTCGCTTTGCATCTGAGCACTCCCCGGGGGCCGAACTTCTTTCGAAAAGCCGGATCCTTGGGGTAGTTCGGGTATTCGGGCTCTTCTTCGGCGTTGAGGTGGTAGAGATTGCCGAAGAACTCATCAAAGCCATGGACCGTCGGAAGATGCTCATTGCGGTCGCCCAAATGGTTCTTGCCGAATTGCGCCGTCGCGTATCCGAAGTGCTTGAGGAACTCTCCTACGCTGGGGTCCTCGTAGCCCAGGCCCAGCGTCGCCCCTGGGGTCCCCACTTTGGTCAGACCTGTGCGGATGGGGGACTGGCCGGTGATGAAGGCTGCGCGCCCAGCGGTGCAGCTTTGCTGCCCGTAGAAGTCGGTGAAGTTTGCCCCTTCGCGCGCTATGCGGTCGATGTTTGGCGTTCGGTAGCCCATGATTCCGTTGTTATTGCAGCTGATGTTGAACCAACCGATGTCATGGGCCATGATGAAGAGGATATTGGGCTGGGACGTGGACTTGGGGGCATCGACAGGCATGGCGAGGGCTCCGGAAGGATGCGCCATTTTGAAAGCGTCAGCAGCGTCGCGCCTCCGCAGAAACTCTAGGCTTGTAGGCAGTAAATCTACTGTCCGCTGTATCTGCCCGTCTAATTTTTCTTGGGAGTGAATCGAGAGCGGATAGCCTCCTTTTTAACGTCGGGGCGCTCATTGCGGACGCCTCCTTTTGGCCCGATATCTGGTCGGTGGAATATCCGTAGCGGGCGAGGGTCTGCGTTGCCAGGTGGACTCGGGCACCCGCACTTGAGAAAAGGCCGAGGTGGGACTGTCAATAGTGATCGCCATCGCCCTGACCGATCCATTCCTGCAGCCGGAATGAGCACGGCAACATCCGAATTATCTCAAAAGGGTGATGGTGTCCTCGAAGACTGGAATCCTAGCGATGGGGGCTCGAAGTGGCCGTGCTGCACGAGTGTGCTGAAGGATTACCGACGAATTGCCAAATGGTCTTTCTCCAGCCTTTTGTGCACGCCGAATTGACACTTAGCTGACAGTCACTACATCTTCTTAATGAGCGTGTAGGGGGATCCAGAGTTCGCCGCTTCACTCCGATGTGATGGAGCTGGCGCGAGGCACGATAGGCTGCTGCCTGATGTGTTATTGGAGCGTGCAAGGAGGACTGCCGCGCACCCTATTCAACGAGAACTCAGGCGGTCCTTGAGTGACCGCAGCTCCCGGGTTCGCCGCCAAGCTCCGGCCAGAATCATCAGCGCCGCGATAAGCAGGGTGCTGGCGGCTACCAGTGCGGCGATTGCCATGTTGGTTCCTGTAACCATTACCGCCACCGCGCTGCAGAGAAGGAACGCGCTCGTTCCGGCTACGGCCATCCATCCAGCCGCCAGCCGTTGATGTACGAGCAACGTGTCTCTGGTGGCCAGCGCCCACCCGGCATACGCCACCCAGCCAGCGCCCAGTGCCAGCAGACCCACAAAGGCCAGCTGTGTGCGGGTAGGCAGGGTGTGCTCGGTGAGCAGCAGGGCACCCAGTAGCGAGCACATGATCAGCGCAAGGATCAGCACCGCCACATGGAAATAGCGTGCGGGCGACGACAGGGTTCGCTGGGTGAGCGAGCGAAGACGGGCTTCCAGTTCAGCATGGTCGGTCGTAGTGGTCATGACGTGGTCTCCATTTCAGTGAGGTGACGGCGCAGCAGCGTGCGGGCGCGGTGGAGGCGCGATTTCACGGTTCCTACCGGGATGGCGAGCGCCGTGGCGATGTCTGCGTGCGGCATGTCTTCCAGATAGAACAGCGTAAGGATTTCGCGCTCTATGACCGGGAGAGCGTCCAGGCCTCGGTGGACATCCCGCTGCAGTGCGAGTGGATCCTCGCTTGGGCGTGGATCGGGCAGGGCGTTCAGGTCTGCATGTGCATCCAAGGGCAGTGCGTAGCGGATGCGCAGGCGATCGGCAAAAGTGCGGTGTGCGATGCCGAACAGCCAGGGGCGGAAACGTTCGGGCTCGCGGAGGTGCCCCATTCCTCGGAGAACCTTCAGCCAGACGTCCTGGACCAGATCGTCGGCCAGGTCGTGGTCCTGGGCGAGTTTCAGGGCATAGCGGTGGAGGGCAGGGGTCCAGCGGGAGATCAGGTCGTTGAAGGCTGGGCGTTCGCCTAGTTGGCAGCGGACGACCAACAGGGTGTCTTGGGGGTTGGGGGTGTGGCCCGGGTCTTCCACCAGCGCTCTCCTGTCATTTGTTGATGGAGTAGTCGGGGTTGGGGGGTGAAAGGTTCACGGTTGGGGTGGGCAGTTCAGCCACGCAGGGCGTGGCTCTACGCCTGATGAGAGATTGCGTGGACACGCATGGCGTGTCCCTACGCGAGGTTGCGGATTGCGTAAACGCGCATGGCGCGTTTGGCTTTTACAACTTCCCCTTGATCCCCCGGTAGTCCCGCGGCGACATCCCCACCGTCGCCTTGAACTGCCTGGCAAACGCACTCTGGTCAGCAAACCCACACTGCTGCCCGATGCTGGCGATGCTCTCGTCCCCATGCAGCAACCGCATCGCCGCCTCGATCCGCAGCTTGGTCAGCAACTGCTGCGGCGTCACTTGGAAAACCCGCCGGAAGTGCCGCTCCAGCTGCGCCACTGAAAGCTCCGCCAGATTCGCCAGGGACTGCACCCGCAGCTGCTCGTCATAGTGGTTCTGCATGTGCTCGAGCACGCGGTTCAACCGCTCGAACGCCGAGTGCTTGTTGTCCGGCTGCCCCAGGTCGCGCGAGATGCCGATCACCCCGGAGACGTCTTCCCCATTACAGACCGGCCGCTTGAAGGTAAGGCACCAGCCCGGCATGCGGTTGGGATACAGATGCACTTCCAGCTGGTTGTCGATGACCTCGCCGCAGAGCACGCGGCGGTCCTGGATGGTGTAGCTGCCGCCCAGCGGTAGCGGGAAAAGCTCCAGCGGGGTTCTGCCGATTACGTCGCTGCGCTGCTTGCGCCCAAGGCGTCTCACCAGGGTCATGTTGCAGTGGGTGTAGCGTCCCTCCTGGTCCTTGATGAAGAACACCACTTCTGGGAGTTCATCGAACAACGACTGCATTTCTTTGCCGGAAAGGTTGACGTCCATCGAATCCACTGGCGATCTGCTGGAGGGCACGTAGCTCCGATCCTAGCGCAAACCCGGCCCACTGCAAGCAGAGGGCATTGTGCGGATTTCCGCATTTGCCACTGCCATTCCGCGCTAGTCGTCAGCACGGGCCGGGTGGGAGCATCGATGCCATGCACACCATCGACGTGATCGACTCCCACACCGCCGGCGAACCGACCCGTGTCGTGATCTCCGGTTTCCCCAGCCTGGGCGAGGGCGACCTCGCCGCCTCCCGCGAGCGCTTCCGCCGTGAGTTCGACCATTGGCGCAGCGCCATTGCCTGCGAGCCGCGAGGCTCGGACACCATGGTCGGTGCGCTGCTGTTGCCGCCGCGCGATCCGAAGGCGGTTGCCGGGGTGATCTTCTTCAACAACGTGGGCTACCTGGGCATGTGCGGCCACGGCACCATCGGGCTGGTCCGCACGCTGGTGGAACTGGGCCGGATCGGCCCGGGCCAACACTTGATTGAAACGCCGGTGGGCAACGTCGGCATCGAGCTCGACGCGGCCGGCAACGTTTCGGTCGACAACGTGGAAAGCTACCGGCATGCGGCCGGGGTGGAAGTGGAGGTGGCCGGCCATGGCCGGGTGCGCGGCGACATCGCCTGGGGCGGCAACTGGTTCTACATCACCGACCAGTCGCCCTGTGCGCTGGAACTGGCCAACCAGCGCGAGCTGACCGCCTATACCGAGGCGATCCGCCAGGCGCTGGAGGCGGCCGGCATCACCGGCGCGGACGGCGGCGAGATCGACCATATTGAAGTCAACGGCCTCGCGCCGGACGGCAGCGGGCAGGCGCGCAATTTCGTGCTGTGCCCGGGCCTGGCCTATGACCGCTCGCCCTGCGGCACCGGTACCAGCGCCAAGCTGGCCTGCCTGGCCGCCGACGTCAAGCTGGCCGAGGGTGCCCGCTGGGTGCAGCAGGGCATTCTGGGCAGCGCCTTCGAAGGCAGCTACCGGGTGAGCGGGCGGGGCATCGCGCCGCGCATCACCGGCACGGCACATATCACCGCACGTGCGCAGCTGTTGATCGACCCGGCGGATCCGTTCGCCTGGGGCATCGGTGCGGAGCCTCCCGCGCAGGCATGAACACCTACGACCTCATCATCGTCGGTGCCGGCATTGTCGGCGCAGCCTCCGCCCAGGCGGCAGCGAGCGCCGGCCTGCGCGTGGCGATGGTCGAGCCCGGCCCGATCGGCGGCGGCGCGACAGCGGCGGCGATGGGGCACCTGGTGGCGATGGATGACGACCCGGCGGAGCTGGCGCTGTCCGCCTACTCGCTGGGGTTGTGGGAGCAGTACGCGCAGCTGGAAGACGCCGAATTCAGCCGCTGCGGCACCCTGTGGGTGGCGCGCAACGCGCGTGAACTTGCCGCCGTGCCGGCCAAGATTGAACGGCTGGCGGCGGCGGGGTTGCGCGCTGAATACGTGGATGCCGCGCAGCTGTACCAGCTCGAGCCCAACCTCGTGCCCGGTCTGGCCGGTGGCATGCGGGTAGCGCGCGAAGCGGTGGTGTATCCGCCGCGCATGGCGCGCTATCTGGTGGATCAGGCCTGCCAGCGGGGCGGGAAGCTGTATGCCGGTCGCCGGGTGGTGGAGCTCACCGTGAATGGCGTGAAGCTGGACGATGGCACGTCCCTGTCCGGTCCGGTGCTGGTGGCCAATGGCGTGGACCTGCCGCAGTTGCTGCCGGAACTGGCCATGCGGCCGCGCAAGGGCCAGCTGGTCATCACCGACCGCTATCCCGGCCTCGTGCATCACCAGCTGCTGGCGCTGGATTACGCGGATTCCGCGCACGGCGATGCGGACACCAGCGTGGCCTTCAACGTGCAGCCACGCCCGACCGGGCAGATCCTGATCGGCTCGTCGCGGCAGTTCAATGTGTCCGACCGCGAGGTATCGCTGCCGCTGCTGCGGCAGATGCTGGCGCAGGCGTTCGCGTTCCTGCCGCTGCTGCGCGAGCTGCAGGCGATCCGCATCTGGACCGGCCTGCGCCCGGCCACGCCGGACGGCCGTCCTTACATTGGGCGGGTACCGGGACGCCGTGGCGTGTGGGTGGCCGCCGGCCACGAAGGTCTGGGTGTCACCACCGCGCTGGGCACGGCGCGGTTGATCGTGGACGGCCTGCTGGGGAGCACGCCGGCCATCGATCCCGTGCCCTATCTGCCCGACCGGGCCATCACCGGGAGGGCCGCATGAGCGCGCACGTGAGCCTGTCCGTCAACGCGCAGCGCGTGTCCGTGCCCGAGGGTGCGACGGTGGCGGTGGCCGTGGCGCTGGCCGACGTGGCCTTCCGGCGGTCGCGCGGTGGGGAGCCGCGCGCGCCGGTCTGCGGCATGGGCGTGTGCTTCGAGTGCCGGGTACGCATTGACGGTGTCGCCCAGCTGCGCGCGTGCATGATTCCGGCGCGCGACGGCATGGAGGTGCAGACCGATGGCTGAGTCCGTGCTGCATTTCGATGTGCTGGTGGTCGGGGCCGGTCCTGCCGGGCTGGCCGCCGCACGTGCCGCCGCCTCGCATGGCGTGCGCGTGGGCATCGTGGACGCGCAGCCGCGTGCGGGCGGGCAGGTATGGCGTCACGACGTTGCGCAGGGTGTGCCCGCGATGGCGCGCCGTGCGCTTGAGGTTCTCAGCGAGGGCTCGGTTGAATGGCTGGCCCAGACCCAGGTAACGCTGGCACAACCGGGCTGGCTGCTGGCCGACGGTCCCGACGGTGCACGCCAACTGCATTACCGGCACCTGGTGCTGGCCACCGGCGCACGCGAACTGCTGCTGCCGTTCCCGGGCTGGACGCTGCCCGGCGTGACCGGGGCCGGCGGTGCGCAGGCGCTGGCCAAGCAGGGCTGGCCGTTGGCCGGCAAGCGGGTGGTGGTAGCGGGCAGCGGCCCGTTGCTGCTCGCCAGCGCGGCCACGCTGCGCGGCCATGGCGCACAGGTGCTGGGCATTCATGAGCAGGCGGCGCGCGGTGCATTGACGCGCTTCGCGCTGCAGCTGCCGCGCTGGCCGGGCAAGGCCGTGCAGGCCGCCGCACTGCGTCTGCAGCTGGCCGGCATCGGCTACCACGCGGGGAGCGTGGTGGTGGCCGCACATGGGGATGTACGGCTGCGCGAAGTCGAGATTGACGGTCCGCGCGGCCGCTACCGCCTCGCCTGCGACCAGCTGGCCGTGGGCTACGGGCTGGTGCCCAACACGGAGCTGGCCCAACTGCTGGGGTGCCAGCTGGATCGCAGCGGCGCGCACGCACGGGTGGCGGTGGATGCGCAGCTGCGTACCAGTGTGCCGACCGTCTTTGCCGCCGGCGAAGCGCTCGGCATCGGTGGCCGCGACAGCGCCTGCATTGAAGGTGCCATCGCGGGGCACATGGCTGCCGGGGCTCCGGCCGCCGCGGCCGCACTTCAGTCCCGCCGGCAGCGGGTACGCGCCTTCGCCGATGCGCTGCAACGCACCTTTGCGCTCGATGCCCGCGTGCACGGGCTGGCCCAGGACACCACCCTGGTCTGCCGCTGCGAAGACGTGCCGCTGGGCGTGCTGCGCGACTTCACCGATACCCGCGACGCCAAGCTGACCTCGCGCTGCGGCATGGGTGCCTGCCAGGGCCGCATCTGCGGCAGCGCGCTGGCCGAACTCGGCCTGGCCAACCCCGAATCTTCCACCGATGGCGGCCGCCGGCCGCCGTTGTTCCCGGTCCGCCTCGCGGCGCTGGCCGACTCCTTCACCGACGACTCGCAAGGGATCCATCCATGAGCAATGCAACTTTCTGGAAGGGCGTGCTGCCCGCCATCACCACCCCGTTCAACACCGACGGCAGCGTCGACCATGCCTTCCTTGCCGAGCACGCGGTGAAGCTGGTGGACGCCGGCTCCACCGCCATCGTGCCGCTGGGTTCGCTGGGTGAAGCGGCCACGCTGACCTTCGAGGAGAAGGTCGCCATCGTCAGCACGCTGGTCAAGGCCGTGGGTGCGCGCGTGCCGGTGGTGCCGGGCATTGCCGCGCTCTCTACCGAAGAAGCGGTCAAGCTGGCGCAGGCGGTCAAGGCGGCCGGTGCCAAGGGTCTGATGGTGCTGCCGGTTTATGTGTACACCTCCGACTGGCACGAAGCCGCCGCACATGCGCGCGCCGTGCTGGGTGCCACCGACCTGCCGTGCATTCTCTACAACAACCCGGTGGCGTACCGCACCGACATCCTGCCGTCGCAGATCGCGCAGCTGGCCGGTGAGTTCCCGAACCTGCAGGCAGTGAAAGAATCTTCCGGCGAGATCCGCCGCTTCGCCGCGATCAAGGAACTGCTGGGCGACCGCCTGGTGCTGCTGGTCGGCATGGACGATGCCATCGTGGAAGGGTTGGCGATGGGCGCTGAAGGCTGGATCGCCGGCCTGGTCAATGCCTACCCGGTGGAATCGGTGAAGCTGTTCGAGCTGGCCCGTGATGGCGGCTATGCAGCTTCGGCCGAGCTCTACAACTGGTTCCTGCCGCTGCTGCGCCTGGATACCGTGCCCAAGTTCGTGCAGCTCATCAAGCTGGTGCAGGCCAAGGTCGGTCTGGGCAGCGAGACCGTGCGTGCGCCGCGCCTGGTGGTGGAAGGTGCGGAACGTGCCGAGGCACTGAAGATCATCGACCACGCCATTGCAACCAAGAAGGCCTGATATGAACAACGTCGAACCGCTCCTGCTGGCGGGACGCTGGCAACCCAGTCTGTCGCTCCAGGGAAGTTTCCGCGCGGCGGATCCCACCACGGGCGAGGCGATCGGACCGGCGTTCCCCGTCAGCGGCGCGGCCGACATTGAAGCCGCGGTGGCGGCGGCCAGTGCCGTCGCCGCCGAGCTGGCGGCAGCCCCCGCCGAGCGCATCGCGGCGTTCCTCGACGCCTACGCGGACGCACTTGATGCAGACGCCGATACGCTGGTGGCGCTCGCCCATGCCGAGACCGCACTGCCGGCCCCCACGCGCCTGCGCGGCAACGAGCTGCCGCGGACCAGTGGCCAGCTTCGCCAGGCGGCCGCGGCCGTGCGCAGCTACAGCTGGACCCAGCCGGTGATCGATACCGCGGCCGGGCTGCGGGCGCATCGCGCACCGCTGTCCAAGCCGGTGCTGGTGTTCGGTCCCAACAATTTCCCGTTTGCCTTCAATGCGATTGCGGGCAGCGATTTTGCGTCGGCCATCGCCGCGCGCAACCCGGTGATCGCCAAGGCGCACCCGCTGCACCCGGCCACCAGCCAGCGCATGGCGCAGCTGGCGCACACCGCATTGCTCGAAGCCGGCCTGCCGGCCGCAGCGGTCCAGCTGCTGTATCAGTTCGACAATCCGTTGGGGCTGACGCTGGCCGGCGATGCCCGGCTGGGCGCGATCGGCTTCACCGGCAGTCGTGGGGGTGGTCTGGCGCTGAAGGCGGCCGCCGATGCCGCCGGCATTCCGTTCTATGCCGAGCTGTCCAGCGTCAACCCGGTCTTCATGCTGCCCGGCGCACTGGCCGAGCGGGGCGAGGCGCTGGCGCAGGAGTTCTTTGCGTCGTGCACGCTGGGCAGTGGGCAGTTCTGTACCAATCCCGGGGTGGTGGTGGTGCCGCACGGCGCCGAAGGCGATGCCTTCGTCGCGGCGGCTACGGCGCACTTTGCGGCCGCGGCCCCGATGGTGCTGTTCTCGCAGGGCGGTCTGGATCACCTGGTGCAGGGCATCGCGACCCTGCGCGGGGCCGGTGCCGAAGTGCTGGCCGGTGGCGCGGCGGGTGAAGCCGGCTACCGCCATGCACCGACGCTGCTGAGCGTGGAGGCGGGCACCTTCATTGCGAACCCGCAGGCGCTGCAGACCGAAGCCTTCGGCCCGATCAGCCTGCTGGTGCGGGTGGCGGACGTGGACGCGATGGTGCAGGTGGCGGAGGCCTTCGAGGGCAACCTCACCGGCACCCTGTACCGCGCCGCCGATGGCGGTGACGATGCCGGCTGGCAACGGATCGCCCCGGTGCTGCGCGCACGCGTGGGCCGCCTGATCAACTCGCGCATGCCGACCGGCGTGGCGGTGAGCGCGGCGCAGAATCATGGCGGGCCGTTCCCGAGCACCGGCCATCCGGGCTTCACCTCGGTGGGCATGCCGGCCGCCATCCATCGTTTCGCCGCGCTGCACAGCTATGACGCGGTGCCCGATGCGCTGTTGCCGGTAGAACTGCGCGACCGCAACCCGGGGGGCGTGCAGCGCACGATCGATGGCACGACCAGCACCGCCGATGTGGGAGCCGGTTCGTGAGCAGTCAGATCGGCGGTCTCACCCTGGCCGACGCACAGGCGCGACTCACGCCGTGGGAAGACCGCGCGCCGGCCATTGCCGCGGAGGAGTACCTGGCACGTCTGGTCCACGCGCGGGAGCTGATGCAGGCACAGGGCGTGGACGCACTGCTGGTCGGTGCTGGCACCTCATTGCGCTATTTCGCCGGCGTGCCCTGGGGTGCGACCGAGCGCCTGGTGGGCCTGTTGCTCACGCTGGAAGACGCGCCGCTGCTGGTCTGCCCGGTGTTCGAGGAAGGCTCGCTGGACGCGGTGCTGAAGATCCCGGCGGACAAGCGCCTGTGGGAAGAGCACGAAGACCCGTACGCGCTGGTGGCCCAGTTGATGGCCGAGCGTGGCGCGCGGACGCTGGCGCTGGACCCGGGCATCGCCTTCGGCGTACATACCGGTCTGGCCGCGCACCTGCCGGCGGCCGACATCCGTGACGCCACCGCGATCATCGATGGCTGCCGCATGTGCAAGTCGCCGGCGGAGCTGGCGCTGATGCAGCAGGCCTGCGACATGACCCTGCACGTGCACCGGCTCGCGGCGGGCATCGCCCGTGAGGGTATCGGCACCGACGAACTGGTGCGGTTCATCGACCAGGCGCATCGCGCGTTGGGCGCGGACAACGGATCCACCTTCTGCATCGTGCAGTTCGGTCATGCCACGGCGTTCCCGCATGGCATCCCCGGCGTGCAGCATCTGAGTCCGGGCCAGCTGGTGCTGATCGACACCGGCTGCACGGTGCAGGGCTACCACTCCGATATCACCCGGACCTGGATCTACGGCGAGCCCAACGACGAGCAGCGCCGCATCTGGGACCTGGAACACGCCGCGCAGGCGGCCGCGTTCGAAGCGGTGCGCCCCGGCGTGACCTGTGCAGCGGTGGACGCGGCGGCACGCGCGGTGCTGGAAGCCGCCGGGCTGGGCCCCGATTACCGGCTGCCGGGCTTGCCACACCGCACAGGTCACGGCTGCGGCCTGGCGATTCACGAGGCACCGTACCTGGTGCGCGGCAATGACACGGTGCTGCAGCCGGGCATGTGCTGCAGCAACGAACCGATGATCGTGGTGCCGGGTGCCTTCGGCGTACGCCTGGAAGACCACTTCTTCGTGACCGACACCGGTGCGCAGTGGTTCACCCCGCCGTCGCCGGCGATCGACCGACCGTTCGCCTGAGGACACCACGCCCCCTTACCGGAGTATGCGCATGGCCCCGTTCCGTCCCTTCGTCATCGGCCTGCTGAGCGCAGCGCTGTTCACGGCCTGCCAGCCGTCCACGCCGCCTGCGGGCGGCGAGAACACACCGGCAGGCGCAACGACGGCCGTCCCCGCCGCGCAGGCCTTCGACGCGCTGCTCGACGAGCAATGGCAGTATCAGCTGGCACACAGCCCGGAGTTCGCCAGCATCATCGGCGACAAGCGCTACAACGACCGCTGGACCGATTACAGCCTGGCCGCCGTCGCGGCGGACCGTAAGGCCACGGCCGATCTGCTCGCGAGCTTCGAGGCGGTGGATGCCGGGGCGCTGGACGAACAGCGCCAGCTGAGCCTGCAGATGATGCTGCGCCAGTTGCGTGACAGGCTGACGTCAATCGATCTGAAAACGCATGAAATGCCGCTGGAACCGGTGGGCGGCATCCAGCTCTCGCTGGCCGGCATGGGCGACGCGTTCCCCTTCGAGAATGAAAAGGACTACCAGGACTACATCGCGCGGTTGAACGCCATTCCGGCGTTGCTCGACCAGATCGTCGAAGTGTCACGGCAGGGTGCGAAGGACGGGCTGGTACAGCCGCGCTATCTGCTGGAGAAGCTGCCCGCTCAGATCGCGCGCATCGCCGAGCCGACGGGTGCGGACAGCGCGTTCGCTTCGCCGTTGAAGAAGCTGGATACCGCCGTGGCGGACCCGGCGCAGCGTGAGGCGATCCGCAAACAACTGATCACCGCCATCGACGAGCAGGTGCGACCGGCCTACGCGCGGCTCGCCGCGTTCGTGAAGGACGAGTACGCCGCACAAGGTCGCGCACAGGAAGGCCTCTGGTCGTTGCCGGACGGCGACAAGCGCTACCAGTTCGCCGTGCGCACGCAGACGACCACCGACAAGACGCCCGAAGAGATCCACCAGATCGGCCTGGCCGAAGTGACCCGGATCGAAGGCGAGATGTCGCAGATCGCGAAGGAACAGGGCTTCGCGGACCTGGCCAGCTTCCGCAAGGCGGTGGCCACCGACAAGCGCCACTTCGCAAAATCCAGCGACGAGATTCTGTCGCTGTATCGCGGCTACATCGCCGACATGGAGCCGGAGCTGCCCAAGCTGTTCGGGCACCTGCCGAAGACACCGCTGGTGGTGCAGGGCATGCCCGCGTTCCGCCGTGAGGCACCCGGAGCCGAGTACTGGCAGAGCAATCCAGAGGGCACCAAGCCGGCCATCGTGATGGTCAACGCCAACGATGCGACCGAGCGCACGCGGGTCAACATCGAAACCACCGCGTATCACGAGGGTGTGCCCGGGCATCACCTGCAGATTTCCCTGTCCCAGACCCTGCCGTTGCCGCCGTTCCGCCAGCAGGCCGGCTACAACGCCTTCATCGAAGGCTGGGCGCTGTATGCCGAGCGGCTGGCCGGGGAGGTGGGTTTCTTCAAGGACCCGTACAGCCGCTACGGCCACCTGGCCGGCGAGCTGCTGCGGGCCAACCGCCTGGTGCTGGATACCGGCGTGCACTACAAGCGCTGGACCCGCCAGCAGATGGTGGACTTCTTCCATGCGCACCCGTCGGATGACGAACCCAGCATCCAGGCCGAGACCGACCGCTACATCGTGTGGCCGGGCCAGGCGCTGGGGTACAAGATCGGCCAGCTCGACATCCTGGCCCTGCGGGCCAAGGCCGAGCAGGCACTGGGCGACCGCTTCGACATCCGCGCCTTCCACGACGCGGTGCTGGGTGGCGGCGCGATGCCGCTGGATCTTCTCAACGCCCGCATCGATGCCTGGATCGCCCAGGCCCAGGCCGCGCCGGCCGCCGGCACTTCCAAGGAGACTCCATGAACCTGCGTTCCCCGCTGTCCCTCGCCCTGTTGCTGGGCATCAGCGCGACCGGTCTGCTCAGCCCGGCTGCCGCCTCCGCCGACACCGATGCCGGCGCACAGTTCAAGGCGCTGTACACGCGGGAATGGGCATGGCGCTCGCAGCAGAATGCCGGCGGTGATGACGAGAACGGCGGCAGCCGGCCCGCCGACCATCTGCCCAGGGTCGACCCCGCCACGCAGGACACACGCACGGCGTACTGGACGCAGGTGCTGAAG
>JAEWLO010000065.1 GCA_023457475.1 Pseudomonadota bacterium
CTGGCGGTAGCCCAGAATGCCGAGCAGCAGCAGCCCCGCCATCAGCAGCGAGGTGGCGATGGGGCGGCGGATGAAAATCGTGGAGAAACCCATCAGCGGGGGCCGCCACCACGACGGCCACCGCCGCCGTTCTGCTGCTGGGCGGCCTTGAGCTCGGCCTCGGTCGGTGCGGCCGGGGTCTGCCCCGGCTTCAGCGCGGTGACCTTGCTGCCGGGCTTCAGCCGGAACTGGCCTTCGCTGACGACGCGTTCGCCGCCCTTCAGTCCTTCGGTGATCTGCACCTGGCTGTCGCCCACTTCCACGCCGCTCTTCACCGTCTGCATGGCCACGGTGCTGTCCGGCTGGACGATGTAGACGTACTCGCCGTCCGGTCCGCGCATCACCGCCTGGGTGGGGATGACCACGCCGCCGGCGATCGTGCGCAGCTGCATGCGCACGTTGACGAACTGGCCCGGCCACAGCGTGTTGTCGGTGTTGTCGAACAGGGCGCGGGCACGGAAGGTGCCGCTGTCGCTGCTGATCTGGTTGTCGACCACATCGAGCTTGCCGCCGTCGGTGAGGACATGGGCGTCGTTGCGGTCCAGCGCGGCGATGGTCACCGGGCCGGCCTGCTGGGCCTGGCGCACGTCCGGCAGCTGGCGCTCGGGCAGGTTGAAGACCACATGGATCGGGTGCACCTGGGTCAGCGTGACCAGCGCGGTGCCGGCACTCACCACATTGCCGGCGTCCACCGCGCGGATGCCGGCAATGCCGGAGATCGGTGCGGTGACCTTGGTGTACTGCAGCTGCACCTGGGCGGCGCGCATGCCGGCCTCGTTGGCGGCCACGGCGCTCTCGTACTGGGCGACCTGGTTGCGCTGTGTGTCCAGATCGGTCCTGGCCACGTACTGGCGATACTCCGGCGAGTTGGAGCGCGCGTAGTTGGAGCGGGCGGTGGCCAGCAGTGCCTGGTTCTGACGCTTGGCGGCGGCCGCCTCGTCATAACTGGCCTGGGCGCTGCGCGGGTCGATCTGCGCCAGCACGTCGCCCTGCTTCACTTCCTGGCCTTCCCTGAAGTTCAGGCTGATCAGCTGGCCACCGACCTGCGGGCTGACGGTGACGGTGTTCATCGCCGACACGGTGCCCAATGCACTGGCATAGACCGGCACGTCCTGGCGGGCCGCATCGACCACGGTGACCGGCACTGGACCGGTGTCGCGCCCGCCGTCCTTGCCGGCCGCAGCCGCGTCGGGGGCTGCGCCCTTGTCCTTGTTCCCGCCCAGTACGCGCAGGCCGATCACGCCCACCACCACCACTGCGATCACCAGCAGCACGATCTTCCAGAAACGCGACATTCAACAAACTCCTGAGACTGGCGAAGGGCAGGGCCCGGTTGGCTGGTGCAAAGCATACCCGGCTGCCGTGACCGTGCCTGCATGACGGATGGGACGGGCGGTCAGACCCGGTGGAACCCGACAGGTTCCCTCCTCCAACGCGCGGGGGCCCGTGCGGTTGACCGGATTCCGACGCGATGCGTCTTTCCCCCCATCGCCCGATGCCCTACATTCAGGTAGAGCCAGGCTCTGCCTGGCTGCGTCCCCTCCCTGGAGAATGCAATGCCCCGTCTGTCGCTGCTGTTGTCCGCTCTGCTGCTTGCCTCGCCCGCGCTCGCCGCGACCGCTCCCGCCGAGCGCCCGGAAGTCACCGCAGCGGCCGCCCGCCTGCAGGCCCAGGTCGTCGAGTGGCGTCGTGATTTCCACCAGCATCCGGAGCTGTCCAACCGCGAGGAGCGCACCTCGGCCAAGGTCGCGGAGCGTCTGCGCGCCATGGGCCTGAAACCGAAGACCGGCATCGCGCACCACGGTGTGGTCGCCATCATCAAGGGCGGCAAGCCGGGTCCGCGCATCGCGCTGCGCGCCGACATGGACGCATTGCCGGTGACCGAGCAGACCGGGCTGCCCTTCGCCTCCAAAGCCACCACCACTTACCGCGGCGAGCCGGTCGGCGTGATGCACGCCTGCGGTCACGACGCCCACACCGCCACCCTGCTGGGCGTTGCCGACGCACTGGTGAAGATGCGCGACCAGCTTCCCGGCGAGGTGATGCTGATCTTCCAGCCCTCCGAGGAGGGCGCGCCGCCGCCGGAAGAGGGCGGTGCCGCGTTGATGCTCAAGGAAGGCGTGTTCGCCGACTTCAAGCCGGAAGCCGTGTTCGGCCTGCATGTGTTCTCCAGCGTCCAGGCCGGCCAGATCGCCGTGCGCGGTGGCCCGCTGATGGCTGCTTCGGACCGTTTCGGCATCAAGGTCATCGGCCGCCAGACGCATGGCTCGGCCCCGTGGAACGGCGTGGACCCCATCGTGGCCACGGCCGACCTGGTCGGCACCGCGCAGACCATCGTGAGCCGTCGCAGCAACATTTCCAAGCAGCCGGCAGTGGTGTCTTTCGGTGCGATCAAGGGCGGCATCCGCTACAACATCATTCCTGACGAAGTGGAGATGGTCGGCACCATCCGCACCTTCGACGAAGGCATGCGCCAGCAGATCTTTGCCGACCTGCGCAACGTCGCCGAGCACACGGCCGCCGCGCACGGGGCCAGGGCGGAAACCGAAATCTACGAGGCCGAAGGCAATCCGGCCACGGTCAACGACCCGGCACTGACCGCCCGCATGCTGCCCAGCCTGCAGGCGGTGGTGGGCGAGGCCAACGTCTACGAGCCGCCGCTGCAGATGGGTGCGGAAGACTTCTCGCTGTTCGCCCAGCAGGTACCGGGCATGTTCTTCTTCGTCGGCTCCACCAGCGAAGGCATCGACCCGGCCAAGGCCCCGGCCAATCACTCGCCGAAGTTCCTGCTGGACGAGAAGGCGCTGGATGTGGGCCTGCGGGCGTTGCTGCAGGTATCGTTGGATTACCTCAATGCGCCTTCGGCGCCTTGAGGTCCACGCATTCCACCTTAACCCCCCGCCTTCGGCGCGCCCCCTTCAACAAGAAGGGGGCTCTTCAACCGATGCATTCCGGTGGCGCAACGCGCCGCGCCCCTGTCATTGCCGGACTTCGCGCACCACCTGCGCCGGCTGCTCGATGCCCGGGCTGGCCCGCCAGGGATTGATGTCCAATCCCCCGCGGCGGGTGTAGCGGGCTTCCACTTCCAGCCACAGCGGGCGGCACTGGCGGGTGACCTCGCTGAAGATGCGTTCAACGCACTGTTCGTGGAACTCGGCATGCTCGCGGTAGCTGACCAGGTATCGCAGCAGGCCTTCGCGGTCGATGCGGGGGCCGTGGTAGCGCACGCTCACGCTGGCCCAGTCCGGCTGGCCGGTCACCGGGCAGTTGGACTTGAGCAGTGCGGAGCTGAGCGTCTCGGTCACCACCTGCCCGTCGTTGGCAGACAGCAGTTCCGGAGCCGGCGGACCGTAGCGGTCGATCGCGATCTCGAGTGCATCCAGCGACTCGCCTTCGGCGGTCTCCACCAGCGGCGGCACGCCGAACTGGACCTGCACCACCGCGCCTGCGCAGGCCGAGAGATCGCCGGCCATGCGCTGCCGCGCCTGCTCGTCGTCGTCGAAACGGGTGCTGTTGAGCGAATTGAGGTACAGCTTGAACGACTTGGACTCGATCAGGTTCGGCGAGGTGCAGGGCACCGCGATCGTCGCCACGGCCACGCGAGGCTTGCCGCGCCGGTCCAGCCAGCTCAGTTCCCAGGCATGCCAGCGGTCGTGACCGACAAACGGCAGGCTGACCGGATCGACGCCGATCTCGCGGCGGGCCGCCAGGCGGGGAATGGGAAACAGCAGGGTGGGATCGTACTGCGACGGGTAAGCGACCTCGCGACCGAGGCTGGAGTCCTGGGGGGTATTCATGCGCGCATTTTACCCTGCCACCCGGGTCAGGGGCCCCTGTTCAGAAACCGGCGCGCTCTCTTCACATCCGCGCCATGCCCCATTAACAAGCCCTGTGACACCGTTCGCCCATGCCCCTCACCTTGAATCAGGGAGTGCGTGGATGAGTACCGACAAGAAGGCCGATTTTTCCGGCGTGACCTCCAAGGTGGATACCACGGCGGAACAGGTGACCAAGGCCGATTTTTCCAAGGTCAGTGCATCGGTGGATTCCACCGCCGAGATCGTGGGCGGCGGCACCTATACCGTACAGAAGGGCGATTCGCTGTCGAAAATCGCCAAGAGCACGCTGGGCGATGCCAATGCGTGGAAGCAGATCTTCGAGGCCAACCGCGACGTGCTGGACGATCCGGACAAGATCTTCCCCGGGCAGACGCTGAAGCTGCCGCCCAAAGCCTGAGCCGAGCGCATCGCCCCATCCAACCCGGGAGGAATTCCATGAAGAAGACGTCCGTCAGTACCGCCGTACTCGCCGCCCTGCTGGCCACCGTGGCCGTTGCCGGCTGCAAAAAGAAGGAAGAGTCGGTGGACACCACCGCCCAGCCGGCCGCGACGACCCCGGCACCGGTGACCGAGCCCGCTGCGCCGCAGCCGATGGCCGCTGCTGCCGCAGTGAATGTTTCAAGTGTGACCGTTGGCAAGACCGCTGCTGCCGACAAGTCGGTCGCACCGGGTGCGCTGTTCGGGCCCAAGGACGACATCATCGTATCGATCCGTACCGACGGCACCGCCAACAACTCCAACGTCGGGGCCAAGCTGACCTTCCAGGACGGCCAGGTGGCCGGTGAGCAGAGCGTGGCACTCAACACCACCGGTGCCGAAACCACCAATGTCACCTTCAAGAATGCCAATGGCTGGCCGGCGGGCAAGTACCGCGCGGAAGTCACGGTAGATGGTAGAGCGGCCGGAACGCCGCAGGAGTTCGAGGTCAAGTAAGCCTTCGCCGACTCTCTCCCGGCACGGGCTCACGATGGACGCAGCCGCGAGGCTGCGTCTTTTTTATGGACGCTGTGTTCCAGTACGCGCGCGTATGGGGTGGCTTTGCTACGCCGGGCTGAAACCGCGACAATGCGGGGGTTTCCCCTGCAGAGCATCCCGTTCCTCATGTCGAACACGCCGAAGATTCTCTACACCCTCACCGATGAAGCTCCGTTCCTGGCGACCGCGTCGCTGCTGCCCATCGTCGAGGCCTACACCGCTACCGCCGGCATCGCGGTCGAAACCCGCGATATTTCGCTGTCCGGCCGCATCCTGGCGCTGTTCCCGGACTACCTGAAAGACGACCAGAAGCAGGCCGACGACCTGGCCGAGCTGGGCCAGCTGGCGACCACGCCGGACGCCAACATCATCAAGTTGCCCAACATCAGCGCCTCGGTGCCGCAGCTGAAGGCCGCCATCAAGGAACTGCAGGACCAGGGCTATGCCCTGCCGAATTACCCGGATGCCCCGACCGACGACGTCTCCCGCGACATCAAGGCGCGCTACGACAAGGTCAAGGGCAGCGCCGTGAATCCAGTGCTGCGCGAAGGCAACTCCGACCGCCGCGCGCCGCTGTCGGTGAAGAACTACGCCCGCAAGCACCCGCACCGCATGGGCAAGTGGAGCCCGGAATCGAAGTCGCACGTCTCGCACATGGACGGCGGGGACTTCTACGGCAGCGAGAAGTCGGCCACCCTTGCCAAGGCCGGCAGCCTGAAGATCGAACTGGTCAAGGCCGATGGCAGCGTCGAGGTGCTGAAGGAAAAGACCGCGGTCAAGGCGGGTGAGATCGTCGACGCCGCCGTGATGAGCCGCAATGCGCTGGCCGCTTTCGTGCAGGCGCAGATCGCCGATGCCAAAGCCAAGGGCGTGCTGTTCTCGCTGCACCTCAAGGCCACCATGATGAAGGTCTCCGACCCGATCATGTTCGGCGTGGTGGTGGAGGAGTTCTACAAGGACGTGCTGGGCAAGCACGCCGACGTGCTGAAGCAGGCCGGTTTCGATCCGAACAACGGCATCGGCGACCTCTACGCGCGCCTGCCGCAGCTGCCGGAGGCCACCCAGGAAGCCATCAAGGCCGATCTGGCCGCCGAGTACGGCAAGCGTCCGGGCCTGGCCATGGTCAATTCCGACAAGGGCATCACCAATCTGCATGTGCCGAGCGACGTCATCGTCGACGCCTCCATGCCGGCGATGATCCGAGACTCCGGTGGCATGTGGAATGCCGAGGGCAAGCTGCAGGATGCCAAGGCCGTCATTCCGGACCGCTGCTACGCCGGCGTGTATCAGGCGGTGATCGACGACTGCATCGCCCACGGCGCGTTCGACCCGGCCACCATGGGCTCGGTGCCGAACGTCGGCCTGATGGCGCAGAAGGCCGAAGAGTACGGCTCGCACGACAAGACCTTCCAGATCCCGGCCGACGGCACCGTGCGCGTCACCGACGACGCCGGCACCGTGGTGTTCGAGCACGCCGTGCAGACCGGCGACATCTGGCGCATGTGCCAGACCAAGGACGCGCCGATCCAGGACTGGGTGAAGCTGGCCGTCAACCGCGCGCGCCTGAGCAGCACCCCGGCCGTGTTCTGGCTGGATGAAAAGCGCGCACATGACGCGCAGGTGATCGCCAAGGTCAACACCTACCTGAAGGACCACGACACCGCCGGCCTGGACATCCGCATCCTGCCGCCGGTGGAGGCGACTTCCTTCTCGCTGGACCGCATCCGCAAGGGCGAGGACACCATCTCGGTGACCGGCAACGTGCTGCGCGACTACCTGACCGACCTGTTCCCGATCATGGAGCTGGGCACCAGCGCCAAGATGCTGTCGATCGTGCCGCTGATGGCCGGTGGCGGCCTGTTCGAGACCGGTGCCGGTGGCTCGGCTCCCAAGCACGTGCAGCAGTTCGTGGAAGAGGACTACCTGCGCTGGGATTCGCTGGGCGAGTTCCTGGCACTCGCCGCGTCGCTGGAACACCTGGGCGAGCGCTACAACAATGCCGATGCGGCGGTGCTGGCCAGGACTCTGGACCAGGCCAACGGCCAGTTCCTGGACAACGACAAGTCGCCGTCGCGCAAGCTGGGCGGCATCGACAACCGTGGCAGCCACTTCTACATCGCGCTGTACTGGGCCCAGGCCCTGGCCGCGCAGGACGAAGATGCCAAGCTGAAGGCACGCTTCGCTCCGCTGGCCAAGGCGCTCACCGACAACGAGCAGGCCATCGTGGCCGAGCTGGCGGCGGTGCAGGGCAAGCCGGTGGACATCGGCGGTTACTACCGTCCGGACCTGGCCAAGGTCTCGGCGGCCATGCGCCCCAGCGCGACGTTCAACGCCGCACTGGACGCGCTGAAGGGCTGAACGGGCTACCCGTAGCCCCCTGTTCGACCCGGAACCCGCGCTTCGGCGCGGGTTCTTTTTTGCCTGCCTCCCATCCCATTCTGTGAACTCCGTCCATGCGGGTCGGAGGTCGCCCGACGGGTCGCTTTCATGAAAACGGCATGAAACTTGCCTGCGTTACTGCCTGTCTGCTTCATATTTTTGGCCGGATTTACCCGCTGAAAATGAGCAATCCGTCACCCATGGGCGCAGAGGCGTTGGCATAGGCTAGCCAGGCTCTATTCCGCAGTGGATGTGATCGCTCACAAAGGGGACGCGGATGGCCAGGGTGCTGGTGGTGGGATCGGATCTGCAGGGGGAACATGCGCTGCTGCAACGCCTGCGCGTTGCGACGTCGTTGCCGGCCGGGGCGGTGCGGACCTGTCGTGATCTCGACGAGTGCGACCTGCTGGTGATCAAGGACACGCCCGCACTGCGCAACGCCGCGCTGCGCATGGTGCGTGAGCGGCCGCGCATCCAGTTCTGGGTGGAAGACCCGCAGGGCCGGCTGCGCAAGGGCGATACGGACGACGCGCCGGTACTGGATGACCCGGCCATCGAGCAGGCCCTGCGGCAGATGGGCGACCGGGAGGTTGCCAACCACGCCGCCGCGATCATCGACGAGCCCTGCACCGCCCGCGGGGCAAAGGCCATCACCCGCGCCTTGCGTGAAAGCCTCAACGCGCGGCAGGGACACGCAGTGCTTACGCTCGAAGGGGTACCGCAGGTTCTGCTCGATTTCGTGCAGGACCAGATGGTGGTGCCGGCCGGCGTGAACGCCGAGCGCCTGGCCCAGGACCTGGCCGATGCCTTCGACGTGCTGGCATTGCATGGCATCAGTGAGCGGCGTTTCCAGCAGCTGGTCGGCGAGCGCCCGCGCCAGCCGCTGCGGCCGCTGCTCTGGCAGTGGGGGCAGCGCCCCGAGCACTGGCAGGACCTGGACGCCCGCCTGCAGCGCCACGCGCGCGTGCGCCTGCTGCGCTGGCCGGACTTCCGCGTACTCGGCCGCCAGCACGACAGCTTCCGGCTGTGCTCGCTGCTGCTCAAACGGGCCTGCAGCGTGGACGAGTGCGCCGCACTGCTCGACGTCTCCGGCGACGCCGTACGCAGCTTCGTGCATCCGGCCTATCTGTGCGGCTACGCGGCGCTGGAGCCGGTACCGGCAGTGGCCTCGTCATGGCGCGCGCCCACCGCGGCGGGAGGCGGCACGCTGCTGGCCCGCATGTGGCGCAGTGTGCGCCAGCGCGGCGGGGCCTGAGCATGCGGGAACATAAAGTCGTGGTACTGGGCACGATGGGCTGCGGAAAATCCACGCTGGTGCGCGCCATCGCGGCCGGAGCCGTGGTCGATACCGACGTGCCCAACAGCGATCGGCAGGGGGCCGACAAGGCCTCCACCACCGTCGCCATGGACTACGCCGACATCGACCTGCCGAACGGGGACCGGCTGCGCCTGTATGGCACGCCGGGGCAGCAGCGCTTCGATTTTCTCTGGCCGATCCTGCTGCAGGGCGCAAGCGGCGTCGTCCTCCTGCTCGATGCCACCCGCACCGCTGCCGTGGAAGAGCTCGATGCCTATCTGGCGGTGCTGCGGCAGCACGCGGCCGCCGTGCCGGCCGTGGTTGGCATCACCCGTCTCGACCTCGCCCCGCACTTCGACCTGGACGCCTGCGCCGCCCTGGCCGGGGGAGGCCCGCAGGTGCTGCCGGTGGTGCCGGTGGACGCACGCGACCGGGAACAGGGGCTGTGCCTGATGGATGTACTGATGAGTGAACTGGAAACCGGCGACCTGGTGCTGGCCCATGGCTGACGGACACGACCCGCGCCGCCTTGATCCGCTGCTGCGCGAGCGACTGGCGCAGCACCTGACGCGGTTTGCCGGGGACATCAACGGCGTGCGCAGCGTGGTGCTCGCCACCGTGGACGGCTTCGCGATGGTGCCGGCGGCGGGCAGCCACGGCAACGGTGAGCGTCTCGCGGCCATGACCAGCGCGATGCTGGCGCTGGCCGCGGCGGTCGGCCGCGAGCTGGCCATGGGCGAGCTGGAAACCCTGATGCTGGAAGCGGGCGAGGGCAAGGTGCTGATGCTGGCGCTGCCCTGTACGCCTGTTCCGCTGTTGCTGATGACCGCATGCGACAGCCGCTGCGTGATCGGCAACGTGCTGTGGAACGCAAGAAAAGCCGGCCGCGACATCATGGCCGAACTCAGCGGACCACGAGCCGGTCCGCAGGGATAACCGGGGCTCGACAACGAGAGGGGTGTACTGTGGCAGGACTCAACGATACCTTGGCCGCGCTGATGACCATCGACGGCGCGCAGGCCGTGGCGCTGGTGGACTATGAGAGCGGCATGCTGCTTGGCGAAGCCGGCAGCGGCATGGACATGGAAGTGGCGGCGGCGGGCAACACCGAGGTGATCCGCGCCAAGATGAAGACCGCCAAGGCGCTCCAGCTCAACGACGCCATCGAGGACATGCTGATCACGCTGGGCAAGGCGTACCACATCATGCGCCCGGTCGCGAAGAAGGAAGGGCTGTTCCTGTACCTGGTGCTGGACCGGAGCAAGTCCAATCTGGCATTGGCCCGGCGCAAGGTGCAGGACGTGGAGGCCGAGCTGGCCCTCTGATCGTCGGGCGACGCGGTGCGGTGTAGCGCCGGGCTTTGCCCGGCCGGTCGTTCAACCGGGTATGGTGTCGGCAGGTCCCCGTGCGTGCCCTCATGAGCCCTCCCGCCCCCGCCCTGGCCGCGCTGATCCGCGACGGATTCGAGGCCTACCACGCGCGCTT
>JAEWLO010000066.1 GCA_023457475.1 Pseudomonadota bacterium
CACCAGGTCAAGCCGGTATTGCATGGGGGATCTCCTGGGCGGGGTGGGCCGGGTTGCTGTCCAGCATGGTGCTGTTGGCGTTGTTGGGCGGCACCAGTGGCCATACGTTGGCACGCGCGTCGATGGCGACATGCAGCAGCGCCGGGCCGGGTTCGGCCAGCAGCGCCGCCAGGCCGCCTTCCACATCGTCGCGGGCTTCAATGCGCGTGGCCGGAATGCCGAACACCTTGGCCAGCGCGGCGAAGTCCGGGTTGTCGGACAGGTCGATCTCGCTGTAGCGCTCGGCGAAGAACAGCTCCTGCCATTGCCGCACCATGCCCAGCGAGCTGTTGTCCAGCAGCACGATCTTCACCGGCAGCCGACAGCGGGCAATGGTGGCCAGCTCCTGCACGTTCATCATGAAGCTGCCGTCCCCGGAGACCAGCACCACGGTGCGGTCCGGACAGGCGAACTGCGCGCCCATGGCCGCAGGCAGACCGAAGCCCATGGTACCCAGCGCACCGCTGGTCAGGTGGTTGCGCGGGTGGTTGAAGCGGCAATGCTGGGCCACCCACATCTGATGCTGGCCCACATCGCAGGCGATGATCGCGTCAGCCGGGGCGACTTCGCTCAGGCGCTTCAGCAGGGCCGGGGCGTAGATGTGGGTGCCCGGCGCGTCGTAGCGGGCAGCGAAGCGCTCACGGTGGGTCGCGCAGCGTTTGCGCCAGGCCTGCTGATGGGCGGGCGCGGTTTCCACCCCGGCGGTCAGCGCACGCAGGGCGGTGCCGACGTTGCCGGGCACCGCGATGTCCGCGCCGCGCAGCTTGGAGATTTCGTAGGCATCGGCGTCGATGTGGATCACGCGGGCAAACGGCGCGAACTCGCTCAGCTTGCCGGTGGCGCGGTCGTCGAAGCGCGCGCCGACCACCACCAGCAGATCGCTTTCCTGCACGGCCATGTTGGCCGCCCGGGTGCCGTGCATGCCCAGCATGCCCAGGTAATGCGGGTGTTGTGCCGGCAGGGCCCCCAACCCGCGCAGGGTCAGCACAGTGGGAATGGCGGTGGTGTCGACGAAGGTGCGGAAGTCGGCCACTGCATCGCCCAGGGCGATGCCGCCGCCAGCATAGATCACCGGCTTCTCGGCGGCGGCGATCGCCGCCAGGGCTTCGGCCAGCGCTGCGTGCTGCGGCGCGGCGGGCGGATTGACCGTTTCCGGAACATGGGTGGGCAGGTGGCTGGCGTCGGCCACCTGGACATCCTTGGGCAGGTCGATCAGCACCGGGCCAGGGCGGCCCTCGCGGGCGATGCGGAAGGCTTCGCGCACGACGCGCGGAAGCTCGTCCACGGAGCGCACCAGCCAGCTGTGCTTGACGATGGGCAGGGTCAGGCCGAACACGTCCAGTTCCTGGAACGCATCGGTGCCCAGCAGCGGCGTGGCGACCTGGCCGGTGATGCAGACCATGGGGACCGAATCCAGCATTGCATCGGCGATACCGGTGACCAGATTGGAGGCACCGGGACCGGAGGTGGCGACACAGACGCCGACCTTGCCGCTGGCACGTGCGTAGCCATTGGCGGCCAGCGCCGCGCCCTGCTCATGTCGAACCAGAATGTGTTTCAGCCTGGAATCCACCAGGGCGTCGTAGAAGGGCATGATGGTGCCGCCCGGATAGCCGAACAGCGTTTCCACGCCCTCGGCTTCCAGGGCCTGCGTCAACCAGCGTGCGCCGTTTCGGGGCGCGCTGCTGTGTGCGGAGGTGTTCATGCGGAGACCTTTCTCAAAGCGGTGGGGGAAGCCGCGCGGTTACGCGGCTTGACTTTGCAACCAGACCATCTTGGCGCGCAGTTCCTTGCCTACCTTCTCGATCGGGTGTTCCAGGTCCGCCTGCTTGAACTTGTTGTAGTTCGGCAGGCCCGCTTCGTACTCGGCCACCCAGTTCTTGGTGAACGTGCCGTCCTGGATGTCGCGCAGTACCGCCTTCATGCGCTCCTTGGTGCCGGCGTCGATCACCCGCGGGCCGCTCACGTAATCGCCGTACTGCGCGGTTTCGGAGATGAATTCCAGCATGCGGGTGATGCCGCCCTCGTAGAACAGGTCGACGATCAGCTTCAGTTCGTGCAGCACTTCGTAGTAGGCGATCTCCGGCTGGTAGCCGGCTTCCACCAGGGTCTCGAAGCCGGCCTGCACCAGTGCCGAAGCACCACCGCACAGCACCGCCTGTTCGCCGAACAGATCGGTTTCGGTTTCTTCCTTGAAGGTGGTCTGGATCAGGTTGGCTCGCGCGCCACCCAACCCGGCCGCATAGGCCAGGGCGTACTCGGCGGCCTTGCCGCTCTTGTCCTGATAGACCGCCCAGATGCACGGCACGCCGCGGCCGATCTCGTATTCGCGACGCACCAGCGCACCCGGGCCCTTCGGTGCGACCAGCACCACATCGAGGTCGCCGCGCGGGGCGATCATGTTGAAATGCACGTTCAGGCCATGCGCGAACAGCAGCACCGCACCCTGTTTCATGTTCGGGGCCAGCACGTCCTCGTACAGCTTTTTCTGCACCATGTCCGGGGTCAGCACGGCGACCAGGTCGGCGTCCTTCACGGCATCGGCCGGGGCCTTCACGGTGAAGCCGTCGGCCTGTGCCTTGACCTCGGTGGGGCCACCCGGACGCAGCCCGATGACGACGTCGAAGCCGGATTCGCGCAGGTTCAGCGCATGCGCGCGGCCCTGGCTGCCGTAGCCGACAACAGCGATCTTGATCTGGGGCTGTTCGTTGGTGCTCATCGGGGTGGTCGTTTGGAGGCGGGGGAACAAAACGAAGGGTTCTGAACCGAAAAACCCCGCGCCGGTGTCGGTGCGGGTTTCGATGGATACCTGGCAGTCTTGCTTACACGCCGGTCCGTCCCGCACCTGTTGGCTGGGTAATAAGTACGAGGACAAGGAGCGAACGGACCGGGGCCGCGCCGGGTTCGGCGTGCTCGATGGATTCGTCGGCGGGCGTGTGGCGCTGCAACATGTGATCGAGAAAACCACAGCGGTTTTGCCGGTGTCAACCGTGTAGACACATTTTCCAACGGTTTCGGCTGTATCGAGCGAAACGCCTTGATACACAAGGATGGTTGCGGGTGAAAGCGTTATGTTGAACCCCGTTTCAAGTTTTGAAGCGTGAGTTCCGCGCGGATTCCAGACCTGACAGCGTGTCGCACATGACCATTGTCGGATGCGCGGCAAGGGCATTGCCGGCCACCATCGTGGGATAGCCCTTCACAGGAATGCTCCGTGTCCCCTCCGTTCACCCGCGGCCTGCTCGCCGCCGCCCTGCTGTGCGCCCTGGTTCCGCTGTCCCACGCCGCCGACCGCGTCACGGGTCGTGACTTCGCCACCCGGTCCGAAGTGATCGCCCCGCATGCCATGGCGGCCACCTCGCAGCCGCTGGCCACGCAGATCGCCCTGGACGTGATGAAAGCCGGAGGCTCGGCGGTAGACGCGGCGATTGCCGCCAACGCTGCGCTGGGCCTGATGGAGCCGACCGGCAACGGTGTCGGCGGCGATCTGTTCGCCATCGTGTGGGACCCGAAGACGCAGAAGCTGTATGGCTACAACGGCTCGGGTCGTTCACCGACGTCGCTCACCCTGGCCGAGTTTCAACGCCGTGGGTTGAAGGAGATTCCGGCCACCGGCCCGCTGCCCGTCTCGGTGCCGGGCGCGGTGGACGGCTGGTTCGCACTGCATGAGCGCTTCGGTCGCACGCCGATGGCCGACAACCTTGCCCCGGCGATCCGCTACGCGCGCGAAGGTCACCCGGTCGCCGAGGTGATTGCCTATTACTGGGACCGTTCGGTGCCGAAGCTGTCGAAGTACCCGGGCTTCACGGAACAGTTCACGATCAACGGCCACGCCCCGCGCAAGGGCGAGCTGTGGAAGAACCCGAAGCTGGCCAACACCCTGCAGCAGATCGCCGACGGCGGTCGCGACGCCTTCTACAAAGGCGACATCGCCCGCACCATCGGCACCTACTTCAAGGCCAATGGTGGCTACCTGAGCTATGACGACATGGCCAGCCACCACGGGGAGTGGGTCGAGCCGGTCAGCAGCAATTACCGGGGCTACGATGTGTGGGAGCTGCCGCCGAACAGCCAGGGCATCGCGGCGCTGCAGATTCTCAACGTGCTGGAAGGCTACGACTTCTCGAAGATCGCATTCGGATCGCCGGAGCACGTACACCTGTTCACCGAAGCCAAGAAACTGGCCTTCGCCGACCGCGCCCGCTTCTACACCGATCCGGCCTTCCACCCGGCCCCGGTGGCGAAGCTGGTCTCCAAGGAGTACGCGGCCGAGCGGCGCAAGCTGATCTCCATGGACAAGGCGCTCAAGGAAGTGCAGCCGGGCACGCCGAAGCAGCTGCAGGAAGGTGACACGATCTACATGACGGTGGCTGACGCCGACGGCATGATGGTCTCGCTGATCCAGTCCAACTACCGGGGCATGGGCAGTGGCATGGCCCCACCGGGGCTCGGGTTCATCCTGCAGGACCGCGGCGAGATGTTCGTGCTGCGCAAGGACCATCCGAACGGCTACGCGCCCGGCAAGCGTCCGTTCCAGACCATCATCCCCGGCTTCGTCACCAAGGACGGCAAGCCGTACATGAGCTTCGGCGTGATGGGCGGTGCGATGCAGCCGCAGGGCCACGCCCAGATCGTGATGAACATGGTCGACTTCGGCATGAACCTGCAGGAAGCCGGCGACGCGCCGCGCATCCAGCACGAAGGCTCCACCGAACCCACCGGCCAGGCCACGGCGATGAGCGACGGCGGCGAGATCAACCTGGAAACCGGCTTCCCCTACGAAACCGTGCGCGCGCTCATGCGCAAGGGCCACCGCGTCACCTTCGCCGACGGCCCCTACGGCGGCTACCAGGCCATCCTGCGCGACCCGGAAACCGGCGTGTACTACGGTGCCTCCGAAAGCCGCAAGGATGGGCAGGCGGCGGGGTACTGACGTCGGCTGTCTCGTAAGTTCTTGCGAACAGCCGGTGTGCAGCGATTACCTGGTTTGGCGGGACGGTGTGGGTTTGCGGGGGACGCCGTGAACCCATCCATGGGGGCTTGTCAAAAACATCCATGTTTTTGAC
>JAEWLO010000067.1 GCA_023457475.1 Pseudomonadota bacterium
GCATCACCCACCGGCACGCTCGCCGTCAGGATTTACGCTTCAGGGTTTCGGCGAATTCGGTCTTGAATTCGTCGAAGCTCTTTCCATCGGCCTGCGCTTCGGCGTGGGCCGCGTCCTTCAGCACGTCCGAGTACATCAGCCGCACCGGCGTGCCCTGGCGTTCGTGCAGCTCCGCGGCCTGCATGATCAGCGCCAGCACGCGGGCGGCGCTGGGGGTCTGGCCGGCGATGCGGCCGTCCATGCCCAGCACCCATTCGCCGTCACGACGGACGATACCGGCCAGCAGCGTGCGCTGCTGGTCGCGCAGTTCGGCATGCGGTTCCACCGGCGAGGCGTTGGCCTGTTCGCGGTTCGCGGCTTCGGTTTCACGGCGCCGGCGCAGATCACGGCGCAGCTTGGAGGTGGTCGACATCAGGGACTTCCGGACTGCATCAATAGGGGCAAGGATACCGCAGGGCGCACGTTCAGGCCGGTTCGGCCAAGGTCGCGCGACGGCGTTCGCAGTGGCGCTCCCAGTACCAGAAGCTGGCCCCGATGGCGAAGAAGCCGCCGTAGCCCAGCGCCAGGTGCAGCGGCTGGCTGCTCAGCAGCGGCGAGACCATGCCGGCCACCACCGTGTTGATCATCAGCTGCAGGAACATCTGCATGGACGAGGCAAGCCCGCGCTGGTGCGGGTACATGTCCAGCACCGCCAGGGCCAGGATCGGGAAGATCAGGGCCATGCCGACGCCGCCGAGGAAGATCGGCAGTACCGCCCACGGCACCATGATCTGCGACACGCTCAGCACGTAGCCCAGGTTGAGCACCGCCGAGATCGCGCACAGGCCGAAGCCGATCGACACCTGCCGTTGCGCGGTGATGCGCCCGGCCATGCGGCCGGACAGGAACGAGCCCATGGTCATGCCGCCGATGGTGGGAATGAACAACCAGGCAAAGCCGCCCTCGCCCAGCTTGAGGTGCTGCATCACCAGCACCGGCGCAGACGCGATGTACAGGAAGATGCCGGAAAAATTGAAGGCACCGGCGGCGGCCAGGCGCAGCAGGCGCGGGTTGGAGCCCATGCGCACATAGCTGCGCAGCAGCGGGCCGGTGGACAACGGCGTGCGCTCTTCCACGGGCAGCGTTTCTGGCAGCCACCTTCCGGTGGCCAACAGCAGCACGACCGCGAAGGTGACCAGGAACCAGAAGATCAGGGGCCAGTCGCCGCCGCCGAGCAGGATCCAGCCGCCAATGATCGGCGCGATGGCCGGGGCCACGCCGAAGATCATCGAGACCTGGCTCATCAGCCGCTGGGCGTCCGCGCCGTGGTAGAGGTCGCGGATGACCGCGCGGCCGACAATCACGCCGACGCCCGCCGACACCCCCTGCAGCGCGCGGAACACCAGCAGGGTGGTCAGGTCGCGCGCGAGCGCGCAGCCCACCGAGGCCCCGATGAACAGCACCAGCCCGCCAAGAATCACACGCCGCCGCCCGAACGCGTCGGACAGCGGGCCGTGCGCCAGGCTCATCAGCCCGTAGAACAACAGGTACACGCTGATCGTCTGCTGGACGGCCACCTGGTCCACCTGCAGGCGCTCACCCAGCAACAGGAAGGCCGGGAAGATGGTGTCGATCGAGAACGGACCGAACATGGCCAGCCCGGCAAGCAGCAGGGCCAGTCGGCGATTCGAGGGTGCGGCGGGAGTCATCGGCCCGGGGGTCATTGGCTAGTTCCGTCAGCGGCCTGCGCGAACGCAGGGCAGGCCCCGACCCAAACCCGGGGCGGTGCCTGATGAATACGAGGATCCGGCCATGATAGGCCGATGCCTGCCGGGGTTCCATCCCTCCGCGCGCGAACGCGTACGGTTCGCGTTGCCTGTTCATCTGCCGGACGGCGGCTGCGCGCAGGGCCGCTGGGCTATAATTGCCGGGCTGCAAGGTGGGAGAAGCGGAGCGTTGTTTGAAGCCCCGCTGCCGAAGGCGCAACGCCCGTAATCGCTCAGGCCCGATACCACCCGTACCAAAACTCTGGAGAGACCGGCCTGCGCCGGCGCCGAAGGGGCACGAAGCACGCCGACGCGCGCTTTTAAACTCTCAGGCAAAAGGACAGAGGGGCACCCAGGAAGACCGTCAGGTCCGGTGGATCGTTGTCGTTTTCGACACGCCCCGCGCCGCGATGCTTCCGAACGTGCGTGCCTACCCTTTTGGATGCCAGCCATGTCCCAGAACACTCCTTCCCTGCGCGAGCTTGAACACCACGCCGCGTTCGTTGAACGCCACATCGGCCCGAACGACGCCGAAATCGCGCAGATGCTCGACGTGGTCGGCCACGCCTCGCTGGACGCCCTGACCGACGCCATCGTGCCGGCCGGGATCAAGTCGCCGGCTCCGCTGGCACTGCCCGATTCGCTGACCGAAGTGGAAGCGCTGGCCAAGATCCGCGCCATCGCCGACAAGAACCAGGTGTTCCGCACCTTCATCGGCCAGGGCTACTACGGCACGCTCACCCCGAACGTGATCCTGCGCAACGTGCTGGAAAATCCGGCGTGGTACACCGCCTACACCCCGTACCAGGCCGAGATCTCGCAGGGCCGCATGGAAGCGCTGATCAACTTCCAGACCCTCTGCGCCGACCTCACCGGCATGGAGATCGCCAACGCCTCGCTGCTGGACGAAGCCACCGCTGCCGCCGAGGCAATGACCCTGGCCAAGCGTTCGGCCAAGAGCAAGTCCGACACCTTCTTCGTGCACGACGCCGTGCACCCGCAGACCCTGGAACTGCTGCGTACGCGCGCCGAGCCGCTGGGCATCGTGCTGCGCGTGGGCACCCCGGCCGAAGCGCTGGAAGCGGACGGCTTCGGCGTGCTGCTGCAGTACCCGGACACCTTCGGCCACATCGGCGATTACAAGGCCCTGGCCGACGCCGTGCACGCCCGCGGCGGTCTGGTGGCCGTGGCCACCGACCTGCTCGCCCTCACCCTGATCGCCGCACCGGGCGAATGGGGCGCGGACATTGTGGTCGGCAACAGCCAGCGCTTCGGCGTGCCGTTCGGCTTCGGTGGTCCGCATGCCGCCTTCATGGCCTGCCGTGACGCCTACAAGCGCTCGATGCCGGGCCGCCTGATCGGCGTTTCCATCGACGCCCAGGGCAATGCCGCCTACCGCCTCACCCTGCAGACCCGCGAGCAGCACATCCGCCGCGAGAAGGCGACCTCCAACATCTGCACCGCGCAGGTGCTGCTGGCGGTCATGGCCTCCATGTACGCCGTGTACCACGGCCCGGACGGCCTGACCCGCATCGCCCGTCGCACCCACCGCCTGGCCGCCATCCTGGCCGCGGCGCTGCGCGGTGCCGGCGTGAATGTCGGTGAGCACTTCTTCGACACCCTGCACGTCAAGGACATCGACGCCACCGCGATCCACGCCAAGGCCGCCGCCGCCCGCATCAACCTGCGCGCGATCGACAGCGAAGCGGTGGGCATCAGCCTGGACGAAACCACCACCCGCGCCGACATCGTCGCGCTGGGCCAGCTGTTCGGCGTGGTCGTCGACGTGGATGCCCTGGACGCCGCCACCGCCGACGCCCTGCCGGCCGGCCAGGTGCGCACCAGCGCCTTCCTGACCCACCCGGTGTTCAACACCCACCACAGCGAACACGAGCTGCTGCGTTACCTGCGCTCGCTGGCCGACAAGGACCTGGCCATGGATCGCACCATGATCCCGCTGGGCAGCTGCACCATGAAGCTCAACGCCACTGCCGAGATGATTCCGGTGACCTGGCCGGAGTTCGCCAACATCCACCCGCTGGCCCCGGCCGACCAGTCCACCGGTTACAAGGAACTGATCGACGGCCTGGAAGCCATGCTGGTGGAATGCACCGGCTATGACGCCGTCAGCCTGCAGCCGAACTCCGGCGCGCAGGGCGAGTACGCCGGCCTGCTGGCGATCCGCGCGTACCACCGCTCGCGCGGTGAAGCGCACCGCGACATCTGCCTGATTCCGGATTCGGCCCACGGCACCAACCCGGCCTCGGCGCAGATGTGCGGCATGAAGGTGGTGGTGACCAAGACCGACGCCAACGGCAACGTGGACGTCGAGGACATCCGCGTCAACGCCGAGAAGTACAGCGACCGTCTGGCCGCGCTGATGGTCACCTACCCGTCCACGCACGGCGTGTTCGAGGAAGAGATCATCGAAATCTGCGAGATCGTGCACAAGCACGGCGGCCAGGTGTACACCGACGGTGCCAACATGAACGCCCTGGTC
>JAEWLO010000068.1 GCA_023457475.1 Pseudomonadota bacterium
GATCTGCACAATGCCTGCGTAGTGCCCTTCGGTATCGATAAGGATCACCCGGGTGCCCGAGCCCAGCGGGAAGCGCTCCCGGAAGGTGGCAACGTCGAGATCCTGGGGGGCCGTGGAGACGCCACGGCGCATCATCAGGCCGGCCCGCAGGTTCTGGACCCAGCCCACGTCCTGGGCACTTTTGATGGTTTCGCCCCGCAGGTGCAGCCGCCACGTGGAGAACGAATAGCCGAACTGCTGGCGCACCAGCGTGTTGGCCACCAGCACCGCGCCCATCACCAGGCTGGTGAGGACAAAGTCGTGGGTGCCTTCGAGTACCAGCATCGCCATCGTCATCGGCGCGCCCAGAGGGGCAGGTTGCCACGGTTTACGGTGGTCTCGATGGCGGCGATCAGCCGCATGATTGCCACGCTCGCCCCGCCACACGCGACGCCCAGCAGCGAATACACGGCGTAGTCGGCCGCATTCACGGTGCTGACGGCCGCTGCCGGCAGCATGTATCCCTCCACGCCGGTTTGATCGGCAAGGAACGCCCCTGCCAGGGATGCGAGCACGATAGGGGCCAGTGCCGCAGGGGAGTAGGACCCCAGAACCACCTCAAAGGCGTAGAACGCACCGGCCAGCGGCGCGCCGAAGGCCGCCGGCCGCGCCGGCACCCACCAGAATCCGCATGTCCATGCGGCGCAGGCGGAGCACGCGCCCGAGTTGGGATCCGGTGCCTGCGCCCATCTGGGTGTACGTGGCCTCGAGGCCGACCGAAGCCCCCGAGCCGTTGGACAGCAGCGTCTGGCTGGCCACGATCAGGTTGTCGCGCATCGACATGCGGCCGCCGTGCAGCGCATTGGCCTCCACGGCATCGATGAGGGGACGCTTCAAGCGCGCGGCCCATACGCTGATCAGCCCCACCAGCAGCCCGCCCACCGGTAGCGCCAGCAGGGCCACGGCCGCCACGTTCGCCTGCAGGCTCAGGCTTCCGTCGGCCTCCATGCCGTACAGCCAGCGCTGCAGTGAATGCGCCAGCAGCCCCTGAAGACCCGTCAGTGCCCCCGCCAGCAGCCCAACCAGCAGCGCCAGGGCAATGAACCAGGCCTCGCCGGACCGGAAGCGGCCGCGCAGTGCAGCCCATGCGTTGCCTAGAGGTTCTGAAGGAAGCGAGGGTGCCATGGGGGAATTCTACGCCGACCAAGCGGCCCACTGCCTGACACCCCATGAAAACGGGCCAGTTCCAGACTGGCCCAACAGCGCTACCCAAGCCTAAGCCAACAAGCCAAACTCCCTCGGCGCTACCGCCGTTCCCCGGAAGCCCAGGACGTCGACTTCTCCACCGGTGCCGGCTCGGGCACCACCGCATCTGCGGCGCGCGTCATGTTGCTCCACACGCTCAGATCCACGCCACGGTTCTTTTCCAGTTCCACGAACTTTTCCATCATGGCCCGCAGCACCTGCGCCGGCTGCAGGTGTGACCGCCACGCCGCTTCCTTGAATCGGCTGCGCAGCGCCTCATCCACCTTTACCCGCACCACCGGCTTTCTCATAGAACGCTCCAGGGGTGGCGACGGGGATGGCTGTGCGCCTCCACCTCTGCGTAACGCACTTCGCAATGCAGGCGCGTGGGTACGCGTGGCAGTGGCTCAACCGCGTTGGCCACCGCTTCGATCACAAGCCGGGTTCCGATGGCTTCGATCCGTACGGTGGCACCCACGCCGAACCCCATCTGCTCCAGCCAGCGGCCGCTGACCATCAGAAACGGCGTGGCACTGCCGGCGGAGTAGCCGCCAGCGAGGGGAGGGGGATTATCGGCGCCGCGACCGCCACCGCAGGAACGGGGGGCGTCGTTGGACGGGCAGGTGTATAGCGGGTCTTCCCAATGCATGTGCATCGTGATCTTCTCCTCGGGAGAAAAGGGGAAAAACCCCCTCGCGTTTTTACGGCGAGGGGCCGGGAGGTTAGAAGACCGTGAGCAATACCGGCGGGCTTATTTCCCCTTGTGAGGGGTCTTGTATTAGCCACCCTCCCGACTAGGGACATTGCACTACTAATTTATTGCTCAAGGGCCTTCTAAACCCGGGGCGAACCATGCACGGGATCAGCGACGATGGGAAGCGCCTTGTTTTGTAGGGTTTTTCTTACACATCACGAATGGTGCAGTCTTTGACGCTATTGGCTGGTTATTCGTGTGACTGCGTTCGCAGTTCAGAGCAGTCCGCGACGTACTTGGCCTGGTCACGAACGTGGTTCTTTTTTCAATTCGCTGAAGTCCAAGCTCCAGAAGCGATCCGATCGCGACATCAGCGCGCAGCACCGGATCCAGCAACGCGCCTCCGGCGTCTCATCCTGTGAGTTGCGGCGCTGGTAAGGTGCGCACCATGGACATCAACGATCTTCCCGACGAAACCCGCCCCGACCCCACGGCGTACAGGCCGAACCTCGCCCACTTCGACCTTCGTGACCGACGCACCCCCGAAGAGCAGGCGGCGGCCTCGCGCCGCGAATCCGACCGGCGCAAAGGACGGGGGCGCAGCCGGTGGTGGGAGAAGCCGGAGGGCTGAGTGGCTGGCACCAGATCCCCACGCTAGACTGGCATCGCATCGGAACGGCCCCCATCGTCGTATGCCCCGTTCCGCCAGGACCCTGCCATGCCTCGAACGGATGCCATGAAGCGAAACACCCTCATCTTCTTAGCGTACGGCCCGGTGATCGGCGGTCTGTGCATGTTTGCGCATCTTCTGGTCGGCATGGATCCTCTGCCACCGCTGTCCGAGTTCTTGAGCATCGGCATGATCTGGATGGTCATCTTCTTCATCGTCGGCGGCTATGTGGTGGGCGCTATCCCGGCGATCGCGACCGGGCTGCTCTTCGCCTTCGTAGCCTCACGGTGCAGCCTGAACTTCGTGAGCAGTGTTCTGCTGGGTGCCAGTGCAGGCTTCGTCACCAGCGCGATGGCGGTCGTCGTGATCGCATTGATCAACGACGGCGCGCCCAGGTGGAACTGGGTCATCCCTGGTGCCGGCGTGCTGGCGGGTGCGCTCTGCGGCGGCTATTGCTGGAGTGCCACACGGGCGTTAGCGCGGCGAACAACTCGGAGTTCGCCGCCAGATCGCTGAGCGTATGCAGCTCACTCCAAGCGTTTACAGCTTCATTTTCGGCTCGAAGCGCGCCAGGATGTCATGAACTATCAGGAGTAGAACATGGTCGATTTCACCACGCTACAGTTTCGCGAGTCGTCGCCAACGGCTGAGGACTATTGCAAGCTGCGTTCAGCAGCGGGGCTCAGTGCAAAGACCATCGAAGCGGCCTCCCGTGCATTGCCGAATACGTTGTATGGCGTCAGCGTCTATCAAGGATCCGAGCTCGTGGCGATGGGGCGGGTAGTCGGAGATGGAGGCTGTCACCTGCAGGTGTGTGATATCGCCGTGGTGCCACAGTTTCAGGGTCAAGGCCTGGGCAAGGCTGTTATGAGTCGATTGGAGAGTTGGTTGGTAGCCAATATGCCGCCTTCGGCCTATGTCAGCTTGCTGGCTGACGGCGAGGCTCATCGTCTCTACGAGCAGTTTGGATTCTCGCCGACGGCTCCTGCCTCAGTGGGTATGTACAGGCGCTTCTAGCGCCATTCTCAGGGATTCTGGGCATTTGCGCTACGCCCAGGTATCTGCTTTTGGCTGAAAGCGGACATTGGGCCCAGACCGACCGCAGCGAAGGATGGCAATGTCGGCTACCCACCCATAGCGGCTACTGGTGCAGCAGCCGAGCCTACCGCTGGGTCCGGTTATACGCTGGGTTGTTAGCCGGACCCAACCACCCTAAGATCGAGCTGAACCAAAGGAAAAGCCCACCACAAGGTGCTTTGTGGATAAGTCGTATACCTCGATCCACGGGTCCGTCTACCACGTAGTTAGACCGCTAAGGATTGCTCAGTGAACTCTTTGGTCTTTGCTTTTCAGATTGAGTTTTTCGTGGCAGCGCTATGTGCATCTGTAATTCTTTACATGCAGGTTCGTGGCTATCGCAAGCATAGGAAGCAGTTCTTCGTTACTTTGGCAATCTCAACTGTGTTTGCGGTAGCCGCTATGCTTATGAGGGCGCTCCCATACTTCGTTCAATTGCCTGAAAGCCAATCGGTCATGGTGTACTGGCTTTCTGTCCCACTAGCTATTCTTGCCACTGCACTTGCCACATGGGGCAGCGTCCAATTCTTTCAGGCATTCGATGATAAATAGCACGCCGACATCGCGGTCTAACAGATCGTTCAAACCGACGCCGCTTCGCGCCGCGGCTCAATTCTGGCGTTGGGCCTCAATGGAGGATTCCCATGTCTAGCTGGTTCAAATCGAGAACTGCACCTCCACCCTCGGTGAACGTTAGTCCGAATGGCCTACCGCCTGGCCAAACTAGAGGGCTCAAATTGAGGGCTAACACGTGGTTCCAGTGGGACTTCCCCGCCTTTGGCTGGGACACCCCTGAACCCGGGTATTGAACGTCCGCTCCTGGCCGACAGCGGCCCCCTCGCCGTGGCGGGGTCGGCGCGCCCGTGGTGCCGTCCGTTTCCGAACAAGAGCAAACTCTTTTCGGGTTTGGGTTTTCCTGGCTTGCAGTCCATCGTGGAGGCATCATGGGTCGTGAAGTTGTGAGAGTTCCCCGTGGGTTCGAGCATCCGGTGGACGGGGATGGCGAGTACATCGCGGGTGGTCACTTCGAGTTGCTCTATGACGCAGATCCCGCATCGCATACGGCCTTTCAGCTCTATGAGAACGTCTCTGAAGGTACTCCGGTAAGCCCGGTGTTTGATACCGCTGAAGAACTTGCCCAATGGCTGGGACAGGAAGGCTGGCACCAGGAAGCCATTGATTCATTACTCGACGCGGGGCACGCGCCGTCTTTCATCGTCCAGTCCTGATGTCCTGCTTTGGCTATTAAACAGACCCGCTCGGCTTCTCCTGCGCTTAGGGGGATGCTAAGGCCCGCCTCAGCCAGCAGAACGCACGTAAAGTGCAAGATCAGGACGGGTGAAAGGGAGCTTGATCTCTCATCCCCTAGGGGTCTCACCAATGCACGGAACAGCGGTTGAGTGGGTGGTTGTGATCGCCGGGCTGCTCGGCCTGGTCGGACTTGCGAACTCGGGCATTCAACCCAGCGGGGTATTGCTGTTCGCAGCCGCCGTCATCGCGGTGGCACTGGCCTTCTGGGCCGTACGGACGCAGCCCAGACCCGAAGAAGTTTACTCACCCATTGAAGGCGGTCGCAAGCGGGTGCGTTCGTCGTACGCCCCAATTTGGTTTGTACTCCCGGCGGCATTGGTGGCCGGATGGCTGTTCACCGTCTACGTGGCGGGCACGATTCTCGCCTCGGTCATGGCGGTGGAGCACACCCGAAGCGGCATCGTGATGTACAGCACGAAACTTGAGCCATCAGCGCGTTCGAGCCGACGTCCATGCACGGCGTTGTCTGTTGTATTGGCGACGGAGCGCGGACCGGTACCCATCAGACATTGCGACGCGGCTCTGGGGGACAGCATCCTACCTGTTGGCATGCGCTTAAAGTACCGCACACGCGAGTCGGTGCTTGGTCTGTTCGCTGCTCGCGAGCCCACGTTGCCCCGGGTAGAGTTGGCTCTGGAGATGGCCAAACGTGTAGAGCAGCAAGCGGCCCAGGCCGCAGCCGGCCACCACGCCTCTCGCCCAACCGTCAGCCCCAAGTAAAACTACTGTGCTACAGGCAGTGATTCTGCGCAGGTGACCGCCACAGCGCCGTATTAGCATTGCACCACCGAGTTCGCCGCCGGCCCACGCCAATGCACGAGGCACTACTCAAGAGCTGGAATGCGGGGGCTGTGCGAGAGGCCATCATCGCATTCGTTACGAGAGTCACCCAGGAAGGCGGCCCGGACTACGTTGAGCCGGTTGCCCGCATCGCCGTATTCGACAACGACGGCTGCCTGTGGTGCGAGAAGCCGGTGCCGATCCAGGCCGACTTCCTGATGCGGCGCATTGCCGAGCAGGCCCAGGCGGACCCCGCGCTACGCGAGAGACAGCCGTGGAAAGCGGTGCATGAGGGCGACCAGGCCTGGCTGTCCGATGTCATCACCAAGCACTACGAAGGCGACGACACCACGCTCAAGGAAATGGCGGCCGGCTTGCTTTCCGCGTACGCCGAGGATGAGGTGGAGGCATTTGCCGGCAAGGCGGAGGCGTTTCTGCGCAGCGCTGTGAATCCCGCTTTGAAACGCCCCTACCTGAAGACTGCCTACGCGCCCATGCGCGAGTTGCTGCAGTACCTGGAAGCTCATCAGTTCACCAGCTACATCGTGTCGGGGGGCGGAAGGGACTTCATGCGGCCGATCACCGCCGAGCTGTACGGCATCCCGCCCGAGCGCGTGGTGGGCACCGCGGTCACGCTGGAGTACCGGGAAGAGGAAGGGATCGGCAAGCTGGTCCACACCTCGAAGCTGGAGGTGTTCGACGACGGTCCCAACAAGGTCGTACGCATCTGGAGCCGGATCGGGGCGCGACCGATCTTTGCCGCCGGCAACTCCAACGGTGATATCCAGATGTTGAAGTTTGCGACCCAGGGCGAGGGGGCCTCGCTGGCGCTGCTGGTCACCCACGACGATGACGAGCGGGACCTTGCCTACACCTCCGGTGCCCAGAAAGCCGTGGCCATGGCCGCCCAGTGCGGCTGGCCGCTGGTCAGCGTGCGCAAGGACTGGGCGCAGGTGTTTGTGGACTGAAGGCCCGTGCCACCTTATCCGCCGCTTACAGCGACCCCATCTGCGAGGTGTCTCGTGTTGGTAGCTGCGCGCTGGGCGCTGCTGTGCCTGTTGCTGTGCTGGCTGAGCCCGGCGCTTGGGGCCGACGCGGATCACGCTTCGAAAGGCACTTCGGTTTTCCGTGACAGCAACGACGGCCACTTCGACATGTCGCGCTGGCTTCTGGAGCATCGCGGGTTCCTGCCGGTGCCGATTGTGATCACCGATCCCGCACTGGGCAATGGCGGCGGGCTGGCACTGGCGTTCTTCCACCGCCCGCATGCCTCGGCACCGCCCGAGGGGCAGGGCGAGGACCCACCGAAGATGATCACCCCCGACATCTACGGCGGAATGGCGATGCGTACCGAGAACGGCAGCAAGGCGTATGGCGTGGGCGCTTCGCTGCACTTCGATGACGACCGCTGGCGTTATCGCGGCGGGGTTGCCAAGGCCTCGATGAATCTGGGCTTCCACACGCCCGGCACGCGCGCACCGCCGTTGGAGATCGACTACAACGTGGACGGTTTGCTCTCGTTCCAGCAGGGCTTTCGTCAGCTTGGCAACCGGGACCTGTACCTGGGTCTGGCCTGGATCTACATGGACGTGGACATCGGCTTCGACATCGACTCCGACCGGGATTTCTTCACCCAGCGGGAGCTGGCATCGCGCAGCTCCGGACTGGGGCTGTCGCTGGAGTACGACGGCCGCGACAACCCCTTTACCCCTTCCAGTGGCTGGCTGGGCATGATTGAAGGCAACTTCTACCTGCCCGGCATCGGCAGCGATGTTGCGTTCCAGAGCTACCGGGGGCACGCCTACGGTTACTGGCCGCTGGGGCGTCATTTCGTGCTGGGCGGCCGCGCGGATGCCCGCTGGGCCGAGGGTGACATCCCGTTCTATCGGCTGCCCTACATCGACCTGCGCGGGATTGGCTCTGCCCGGTACCAGGACACCCGCGCCGGCGTGCTGGAAACCGAACTGCGCTGGAACGTTACCCCGCGCTGGTCCCTCATCGGATTCATGGGGGCCGGGCGCACCTGGGGTCGGCACAACAGCTTCAGCGACGCCAGCAGTCAGGTGTCCAAGGGCACAGGCGTGCGCTACCTGATCGCCCGGCAGCTGGGCATGCAGGTGGGGCTGGATTACGCATGGGGCCCGGAAGACGACACGTTCTACATTCAGGTGGGCAGCGCGTGGCGGTGAGGCAGGCTCCGCCAAGCCGCGCAGTGACACGCCATGCGTGTCATCCATCACCGTTCGAACATGACAAAGGACACGCATGGCGTGTCTCTACGCAGGCACTGCCCGCCATCAGAGATCCGTGCCAGACTCGATAGTTCAAGCTTGCCTGGAAAGGACCCGCGTGCAGACCAGATACTTCATCCTTCTTCTTTCAGCTGTCGCGCTGCTGGCAGCACCCATGGTTGCGATGTCAGCACCCGCTCCCGAAGGGCGCGGCGAAGCCGTCAAGGTCATCTCAGAGCTGCGCCGCGTGGTAGCCGATGACGGCATCGAACGGCTTGAGAAGGTCCGCATCGGCGGCATCGACCAGTGGGTATCCATCCGCGGAAGCGATCGCCGCAACCCGGTTCTACTGATGCTTCACGGTGGCCCCGGCTGGGTCGCGATGCCCACAAGCTGGTACTTCCAGCGCGGGTGGGAAGAGTTTTTCACCGTGGTCCAGTGGGATCAGCGCGGTGCCGGCAAGACCTACGTGGCGAATGATCCGAACGCCGTGGCACCGACGATGAACCGCGAGCGCATGATTGCCGACACCGAAGAGATGATCGGTTGGCTCCGCAAGGAGTTCGGCAAGGACAAGGTCTTCGTCATCGGTCAGTCCTGGGGAAGCTACCTGGGCCTGGAGGTTGCGCGGCGGCATCCAGAATGGCTGCATGCCTACGTGGGTATCGGCCAGATATCGAATGCACCTGAAAGTGAGCGGCGGGGCTGGGCATGGACCCTGCAGCAGGCAACGGACGATGGAAACGCCGAGGCGATTGCCGATCTGAAGGCAGTTGCGCCCTACGCCAAAGGAGGCGCGCCGATTCCGCTGGACGATCTGTTCAAGCAACGGAAGTGGCTGAACTACTACGGTGGCATGGTGCACAACCGCAGGGGCGGCGACGCGGAGGCGGCTGCGGTGAAGCTCTCCCCGGAATACACCGACCAGGATGTCGCCGGCGTCTGGAAGGGGAACGACTTCTCGATGGAGCACCTGTTGTCCGACGTGCTGACACTGGACATGAGCGGGTACAAGGAGTTCAACGTTCCGATGTTCCTGTTCCTTGGGCGTCACGATATCAATGTGTCTTCCGAGCTCGCCGCCGAATGGTTCGAGGGTATCAAGGCGCCGCAGAAACAGCTGGTCTGGTTCGAGGATTCCGCCCATGAGGTCATGATCGAGGAGCCGGGCAAGACCCTCGTCAGTCTGGTGCGGTATCTTCGCCCCATTGCGGAACGTGCGGGTGATGTGGTCCCTGAGTAGTCAGAAGATGCCGCCTCTGATTTATCGGGGACTGTGACCGGATTTGTGTGTCAGTCGCCCTGTTCATGTCTTGGCATAGGTAAATCTACTTGCATCTCTCCTGTGAAAATACGGAGGCCCCGGTGCGTTACGGAGAACAACATGACACCGCATAACCTTGCCGCGCGATAGAGGGTTGCCTGGCCATGTGGGCACTCGCGGGGCATCCCGTAACTGTGCCTGCATGGAGATCCCGCGATGCGCGCTGCCGATCGACCCATACGCTCCCGCCTCATTGGCCCCGTCCGTCGGCCCGCGCTCAAGCGCACCCTGTCGCTGTCCATCGCCTCGCTCATCACAGCCCTGAATGCCATGGTGATACTGCCTGCGGCCCAGGCCCAGGTGGTTGTAGCCGATGAAACGCTGGACTTCACAGGCACGGGCACCATCGATCTATCGTTGACCGTGGGCCCGAACGGCATTGCCAATTTTCAAGGAGCGAACTGGCTCATCGGTTCGGTGCCCGGAATACCGCGCCTTGATGTGCTCGGCACCGGGGTCGTCAACCAGACCGACAGCATCATTCGCTTTTCACCGGCCGCGCAGATCGCAGTGCAGGCGGGTGGCGTGTTCACCATCACGGGAGCATCTGCCATTCTTGCGGCGGATGGCAGCGTGTCCGATGCAAGGCTGACCAACGACGGCACCTTCGACTTCTCGCAGATCACCACGGCGCTGCCGCTCTCCGCACGAATCGATCTGGTCGATCCGGTCAACGTACCGATCAACGCAGGTGTCGCGCTTGGGAGCCTTGCGGGAACAGGGACGATCAACATGACGGACCGGGTACTGGTCATCGGCACGGACAACACAGAAAGCGCCTTTGCCGGCTCGGTGGCGTTGGGCAGCAGCGGTCGCTTCCTGAAAGCCGGGATGGGCACCCTGACCATTGACGGTTCCCAGTTCCAAGGCGGCGAGACGTTTGTTGGGCAAGGGACGTTCGCGCAGACCGCGGGAAACACCGGTATCAGCTACCTTTCGCTGGGCATTGGCGCGGGCAGCGAGGGCACGCTCGAGGTGAGCGGCGGCACGCTCACCATCGGCACATCGCTGCACGTGGGCGACTTCGGGGGCGCCGGTACCGTCAATCAGACGGGCGGCAGCGTAGTACTCACCCCCCTGTGCGGCAACCCCGCCAACTGCGTTTCGTTCAATATCGGCAACCAGGGTGGCAGCGGCATCTATCGCCTTTCCGGCGGCACGCTCGACTTCTCGGAAGGGTTCCTCGTGCTCGGGCGCAATACGAACCCGAATGCGGCGAGCACCGGCATTCTGGAGATCAGTGGCAGCGGGCATGCAACGCTGGGACCCGGTGCAACGCTTGTGCTCGGCAACAACAACCCGGCCACCACGCCCGGCACCGGCACCATCAACCAGACCGGCGGCACGCTGACGGTGGACAACACATCGTTCCTGAATCTCTCAGGCAGCGGTGCTGGCACGTACAACCTCAATGGCGGCACGCTGCAGATTGGCGGCACATCCCTGGTCAACAACTACCTGGCGCTTGGTGGGCCGTATGCCCTGAACCTGGGCGGCGGCACCGTGCAGGCGTTTGGCAGCGCGCTGGTCGCCGAGGCTGATGCCATGCTGACAGGGAGCTCCAGCTTCGACAGCAATGGCCTGGGCATCCGCTGGAACGGCGTGCTGTCGGGTGCAGGTACGTTGAACAAGACGGGGGCCGGAGCGCTCACCTTGACGGCGAGCAATCTCTATTCGGGTGGCACCCAGGTGGTTGCCGGCACGCTGAACGTGCTGCGCAACGATGTGCTGGGCAGCGGCACGGTGACGATTCTCGACCAGGGAACCGTTGATGTAGCGCCAGAGGTGACGGGCGATTTCAGCTTCAACAACGCACTCGCAGGGACCGGCCTCTTCAACGTTTCGTTACTGGACCCCGCTGACGCCTTCTCACTGGGCAACGCCAACGGTCAGTTCCAGGGCATAGTTCGCCTAGGTAACAGCCAGTTCGCGCTTTCCGGAACCAATACCACAGCACTCTCGGGTGCGACGCTCGCACTGGGCGCTGGCAATACTACGGTGGTGGGAAGCGGGGAGCAGGCTATAGGCGGCCTCACGCTCGAAGGTGCCTACCTCGACTTCAGTGACGCCGTGGTCCAGCTCCCGTCGGGCGCGCAAGCCGGCAGTTGGATATCCACCGGGGCGCTGGCGCTATTGGGGGGACGGGTAGGTATCGACTTCGCCAGCAGCGACCTGCAGAGCCAGCCCGGCATCTCCGGGGCAGGCAATCTGCTCAGCCAGGACGACAACGTACAGGTGGCCCTGATACGGTCCGGCACCGCGCCCATTGGCAACGTAAGCAATCTGTCGTTGGTTGACCGTTCGAGTGGCCAGCCCATCAGCGACGCCTTTTCTGTGAACGTCATCCAGGGCGGCAGCACCGTCGCCGTGGCGGACTACGACTTCATCTTCAACACGGTCGATGGCTCCGGCGCACAGGGGTTGTTCGTGGGCTACGGCCTGCGGCAACTCGATCTGCAGAACGGGCAGGCCTTGGCCCTGGCTCCCACGTCCACAGCCTCCGGACAGGCCACTGATCTGGCCGCGCTGCTCATCGGCGGCGGCGGGCTCATCATTGATGCGGGTGGCAACCGCGTCAGCCTGTCCAACGCCGCCAATGACTACCGCGGTGACACGCAGGTGCGCAGTGGCACGCTTCAGTTCGCCAACGATGGGGTGCTGGGGCTGACCTCGCTGCTCGACATCGCTCCGGGGGCTTCCGTGGAGACAGGTTCCTTCAACCAAAGCATCGGAAAGCTGATCGCGCAGCCAGGCAGCCGCCTCGTAGTTGATGGCGTGCTGACCATCACCGATGCACAGCGGGCCGCCGGCGATCCCAGCGGCGGCTCTTTGGACGCTGGAACGCTGTACGGAACCGGTTCGCTGGTACTGGATCCCAGCCTGTTCGAGGTAAACGGTGCCAACGCCGGGTATACCGGCGACGTGACCGTGAGCGAGGGTTCCCACGTCATTCTCAACAATGCACAAGGCGTCGGCTCCGCAGGTACGCTTACCCTGGCTGGTGACGACGATCTCCTCACGTTTGGTCAGGTCGCGGCTGCCCCGGGCGTGGCACCGTCCGGGGTGTTCAGCAAGTCACTCGCAGGGCAGGGCACCGTGCAACTCATCGATGCGGCGGCGATCTCCCTGGGGGCCGACAACAGCGCCTTCTCAGGCCTGTTCGACATCGCACCGGGCACCACGCTGAATGCCGGCCAGGCCAGCCACCTCGGGAGCGCGGCGGTGACAAACGAGGGAACCTTCGGGTTGTCCGCGGCGAGCAACTGGTCGTTGACCAATGCAGTCGCCGGGGCAGGGACGGTGGTGAAGACCGGCGCAGCCACATTGACCGTGACGCAGGCCTTGTCCGGCTTCACCGGCACCACCCAGATCAACGCCGGCACGCTTGAGCTTGCGTCCGCGGGTGTCATTGGCGGCAACGCAACCATCGCACCCGGGGCGCGGTTGTTGGCGCTGAACGCTGCGGCGATTCAGGGGCCGGTCGGCAACGCAGGCGAATTCCAGGTTCAGGGCGCGGTCCGTACGGGCGGGTTCGTGAACAGCGGCACACTGCGGCTGGTGGGCTCCACCATCGGCAACACGTTGACCGTCAATGGCGACTACGAAGGGCAGGGCGGCACCGTGTTCCTCAACACCGTGCTGGCGGGCGACGACGCCCCGACCGACCGCCTGATCGTGCTGGGCAACACCCGCGGCTCCAGTTGGCTGCAGGTAAACGGCGTTGCGGGCAACCAGCAGGGCACCACGCAGGGCATCCGGGTGGTGCAGGTGGATGGCCAATCCGACGGCGTGTTCACTTTGCAGGGGCGCGTGGTTGGCGGGCCGTTCGAGTATGGGTTGTTCCAAGGCAGTATTTCGGCCCCGGCGGACGGCGACTGGTACCTGCGTGCGCAGGCGGTGCGTCCCGAAGTGGGTGCCTACCTGGGCAATCAGTACGCCGCAGCCACCCTGCTGCGACAGACCCTGCGCGAGCGCACCGGCGAGCCGTCCTACGTGCAGGTCACCGAGGACAACACCACCGCCGCATGGGCGCGGTACCAGGGCCAGCAGATCCAGAGCGGCTTCCGCCTGGATGGACTGCAGCAGGACCTGCGCGTGCAGACGGACATGCTGCAGGTGGGTATGGAGTTCCTGCGCAGACTGGGCAGCCACGGCCGCTGGCATGCCGGTCTCATGGCCGCACACGGAGAAACCACCACGGATGCGGACTCCCTTGTGCTGGAACGTTCAGCACGCGGCCGGGTGACGGCCAATGCATTGGGAGGCTATGCCACCTGGTTCCAGGACCCCACTGCGGTGACAGGTGCATATGTGGATGCCTGGCTGCAGTACGCCAGCTTCGACAACAAGGTGCGTGGCGATGGCCTCCCACAGGAGAAGTACGATGCCGACAGCTGGACCACGTCGGTGGAGGCGGGTTACACCTTTGCCGTCCATGAAAGTGGGTCGGGTGCGCTGTATCTGGAACCGCAGCTGCAAGCGCTCTACACCGACTTTTCGGTAGACAGCCATCGAGAGACCAACGGCACGGAAGTGCAGGGGCGCAATGGCGGGCTGACCACGCGGCTCGGCCTTCGCGTGCATGGCGGATCGCGTGACGACCGCTGGGGACGGGTGCACCCCTTTGCCGAGATCAACTGGTGGTACACCGCGAAGGACAACCTCGTGGTGTTCGACGGCCGCCGCGTGCAGCAGGATCTTCCCAGCGATGTTTACGAGGCCCGGGTCGGGTTTGACGTGTCCTTCAACCCGCGCTGGAGCAGCTCGCTCAGCCTCGGGCTGCAGGATGGCAGCGACGACTACCGGAATGTGGTGGGTACAGCGGGGCTCCGCGCGGCATGGTAACGCTGGGCTCTGCCCGGCCGGGCGACTCAAAGGATTGAACATGGACATCGGAGGCGTAGTACTCGTCAGCCATTCGCGATCACACTCCCTACCTTCCTCGGCAGCGCGGAAACTGGCTGCAACCCTGGAAGCTCTGACCGGTACGACGATTCGTCCTTTCAACAAGCGCGCTGCCGCACTTCGGGCACGCGCTCGCGGGAGACGAAGGGGGCAGGGCAGGGGAAAGGGACGGTTCGATTCGCGTGGTTGCCTGCGGCACTGAGGCCGGGGGCTGCACCGCGCGTATCATCTCCAGCAGCGCTTCTCCGCTGACAAGCTCGATGGGCTTTCCCGCTGCGAACGCCTCGGCGTCCCGGGTAAAGGTTCCGATACCGACAATCTTCACGGCACTGGCACCGTGGTGCGCCAGCAGCCCCGCCATCTCACGCACCACGCTGACGCCAACCTGACGCCGATTCCATTGCTTGCATTGCACAAGCACCTTCCGGCCCTGCTTGCGCAGGATCAGGTCGATGCCGCCGTCCGGGCCACCCAATCCGGTTTCCTCCACCGCGTACCCTTGGCGACGAAAAGCCTCGCCGACCAGCAGCTCGAACTCATGCCAGCTGCCGGAGGCCAGGTTCTCCAATGTGTTGCAGGTATCCAGAAGCCGGCGGCGGCGACGTGCGCCAAGGAAGGAGGCGAGCGCGGCCATCCAGCAAAGCGCCAGCACCAGCCAGGCGAAGGGAGCGAACAGGGGCCCCAGGCTGGCACCCAGCCCTTGCGTCAATGCGCCGCCGTGGCTGGAGAACCACCACGCGGGCAGGTGTCGGATCGCAAAGAAGCCGAGCACGCCGGCGAGGATGCCGACAGGCCACGGCAGGCCGGCCAGCGCCGCGAATCCGTCCTTGTTTCGTCTGCGCGCCATGCGAGATCCTCCGCTCTGTAGGCCAAGATAACGAAAGGGGAAAGTGCTGTCAGCAGGTAGGGAGAATTCCTATGCCCGCTTCCATGCACGTGTGCCACGCTGAGCGTTCGCCAGCAAGTCATCCACAACTGCCCGGCCTTGCGCTGGCTCGCCACTAACGTTTTGTCTAGCGGCGCTGTATTGACGGAACGCCTGTTTGCGCTCGAAGATGGAAACTGCCCCGCCTGTGACGGCGGACCGAATGGACGCAATCAAGGACGAACCTACGTGTATCTACGCGATGTGATGGTGGTGCCAAGCGCGGTTGGCAAAGAGGGTGTCTTCCGCCTTCGTGCCAGTTCCGATCATGTGCTGGACGTCCTGCGCCACCACCTGCCGAAGAAGTACGTTTTCAACGACCTGCGCAGACTGGTGCTCCAACTCGGCCCCGGACGGCCCGCCATTGAGCCCATCTTCACGAACTTGGACGGCGTCGGGATGTACCAGATACCGGAGTTCGATCTTCCTGCCTACTTCGAGGCGACCCAGGACGAGCAGAATGAAATCATCCTGACGCTTGTGGAGACGGCGTTCTCCACGTTTTCGCGGAAGTTCGGCACGGATCCCGTCCCGCTGCAGGCGGCGGTGGACGCCGTACGCGCCTGTGGTTTCCATCTCGAGACCGATCTCAAGTGCTCAAGGACACATCCTGGTCGTGCATTGCGCGTGCATGTGATCCGCCGCTTCGCGCCGGGCGGCGTCTTTGTGCGGGTGGTGGTGCGGGCTTCGAAGGGTAAGGTGCTGCACGATGAAATCGTGGCCGCCGGCATGTGGGTCGTCTCGGTGGGTGACGCGTACCACAGCAGCCGCTGGAACGGCGACACCCTGGAGATTCTGGGCATCTCCGGGAAGCAGACGGCGGAGGTTCCTTGCGCTCCATTCCTGGAGAGGATCGTTACGTGAGTTTGATCCCAATTCGCATCGCCGTGCCCGCTGGTCCGCCTGTCAGGAGGTTGGTGTCATGTTCAATTGGCTGAAGCAGATCTGGGAAGGTCCCGTTGTCGCAAGAACCGATCATCCTCTCTTTGGACCCATGGAGCTCAACAGGATTCGTGGGGAGGAGAGTTGGGACGCAGAATCCGTCTCTATTGGAGGTCGCACAGTCGCCGCGTACTTCAGAACGTCCGAATCGCGACTGCCATCCGAGGCGCAGATTCGCTTCCTGCGAGACACCATAGGCAGCCTGGATGCTACCTTCAAGAAGGCCGAAGCCGTCCTGGCACCTGCGTATGAGGAGATCTATGGCTCGTTTGCGGGTTCTCTGAGCGAGATTTTCGAGCTGGCGGGTGTCGAGGTCCCGTTGGATGGCAACCCGAGTAATCCGTGGATGCTCCAGTTCGAGACACTCAGTGGTCGCTATGCCCTCTTCACTGTCTACTTCCGGGACGGGGCGGCGGTGGACTTTCAACTCGACACCTGACGATCCGCTGAAGCACTTACCAAGGAAGGTCCCGTGGAAAACCCCTATGAGTCGTCAACGGCCACCGTACCCAGCAGCCCCGGGCGGTGGAAGAACAACGCACATACTGTCGTCTCAGTGCTGATCGCCACGTTCGGTGTACTGCAGTTTCTTGGGATGATGCTGATATCCGCCGCGCACCTGGGGTCTCGTTACGCCGATGCGCTACCGCTCCCGCAGCTTGCATTCGGTGCGCTCCTGTCTTCATCGTTGTTGCTGGGCGGCATTACGCTCCTGCTGCGTCGAAGGATCTGCGTGTTTTTCTTCGCGGCCTTTCTTGTCGCCTATGTAATGAAGAACGGAACCACCGAAGCGTTCAGCCCAAGCTCCGTGGCGTTTGGCTTTGCGTTCCTGGCCTACGCCTCCTGGCGGTGGAAGCTCGGGCACCTCAAGGGTTGGCCTGGCGGCTGAGACGGCCATATTGTGAGCGCCGTCACTCAATCCAGCGCGGGAGCTGATTGACACCCGGGCTGACGAGGAACAGCGTGCAGGTTGCGGCTCCACCTCCCGTGCCCGGGCGACCTCGCTTGACGTGACCTGACGTCCCGCGCCCGGCTACGATGTGCGTCTTCAATTGAGGTTCGGCGTTGGCATGACGAAGCAGCACATGGACAGTGCGGGTGCACTGGGCGCTACCGCGGGAGAAGGGCATGCGCCCAGGCACCCAGGAGGAATCGGGTTGCTGGCGCTTCTCGCCGTGCCGATGGCTTTTCCGGTCGCCCACGCCTCCCAGCCCGTCACCTTCGTCCTTCAGGCCAGTGGCTTCGAATCTGCGGTGGTGGCGGATGACCAAGGACGGCTGATCCAGGATGCGCCGGGACGCGTCCAGCAACTCACCCCGGACCGGTGGGTAGCGGTGGACCACGGCAGCAGCCAAAGCGTCTGGTTCGACGCGGTCGGCCGTGTTTCGCTCAAGGGTCTGTATGTCGAGATCCGCTCGCCGGCCTTTGAGCGCAATGCGGACGACCCGGACCAACGCCCGCTGTTCATTGCCTGGTCGAAGGCCGGCACGGGCCTGCTGCATTCCGATGGCAGCACCTTCATCGAATGGCAGCCGGGGCAGGGCGAGTGGACGCGGACCGCTCATCCTCAACGCTACAGCTGGCGGTCGCGCGAAGGTGAGCGCATCTTTGACCAGCAGGGGAAGCTTCGCCTTTCGCTGAAGGCTGAAGAACTCCGAGCTGCAGGCCCGTTCCCGGATCGCACCGAGTATCTGGTGTGCAACCTTGCGACACAGGCACCCTGCACACTACGCGCCGAAACCGGCACCGTACTGTGGAGCGCAGCAATCGATGATCTCGAGCCACTGGCAACGGGTGGCTGGCTCGGCCGGCAGGGAAGTGCATGGCGTCAACTCGACGCGCACGGCCAGCCCACCGGCGACCGCACGCGTGTCCATGTAGAGGGGCATTTCTACGGCGTAACGCTCACCCCGGCCGATGACGAAGCACCCTCGTGGCCGCGCTGGATGACCGAGTACAGGGTGGACCGCGAGGACGCTGAAGGGCTTTTCATTGACCCGAACAGTGCGGTCGGCGGCCTGATGCAGTCCGACGGACGCTTCACCCCGGTCCCGGATGCCACAAAGGGAGACGAGGTCTGCCCAGGCGTATGGCGTTACAGGATGCCCGAGGGAGATCGGCTGGGTGATGGCAACGGAAACGTGGCAGGCCGCTTCCCGGCCTACTCATGGAATGCGGTCGAGGCACACCCGCATCTGAGATTGGCGGTGGCGGAGAATGGCCAGGAGTCGCTGGTGGATTGCAGTGGGCGACAGGTAGTCGACACGCCGGCACTGGACCGCCTTACCTCCGAACTTGGCGGCATGAGGGGCACGCTGGCAGGCGAATCGGAGCAGCGCCTCTGGCTGGACGCCACCCTGCAGCCGCATCTGCTGCCGAAGGGCAGCGCGATCGACGCGTCCAGCCATGACGGTGCGCTGCTTCTGGTGAGAACGGGCGAGGGGCTTCGGCTGTACAACGTCAAGCAGAAGCGCTTCGTCGGCGCCGTGATGCAGTCCGTTGACCTGCTGCAAACCGGTGCCACGTTCCTGCAGGATGGCTACTACGGATTCGTGGACGAGGAAGGGATTGAGCGCCTCCCTCCGCGGTACAACGCTATAACCTCCTGGGGCAAGGACCGTCTGTGGACGTGGCGTTATCTGGAAGACGACGCGTCAAGCCGGACGCAGGCGGCCCTGCATCGCCTGGACGGCTCGGTGATCAAACGCTGGAACGGTGCCGCCGTGGGCGACAGCCCGCTGCTCCACGATCTGCCAGACCAGGGGCCGGTCACGGAACTGATCGGCCCCACTATCGACACCGCGCAGGGCAGCTACTTTGGACAGCAGTGGGTAGACCGCGAGGGCCGCACGCTGTTCCTGGCCATGCACTGCCAGCGCGACGTGGCGGAAGCCCAGGGTGCGGTGATCGAGCCCTTGACCGGCAAGGTGAGACGGCACGGCATGGCCTGTGAGATTCCTGATCAGGTGCGGGCCGCCATGGCCCCTCTCATCCTGTGAGTGTCGTCCTCATCTCCACGGATGGTTGTTAACTTCCACGAACAGCGTAGGCAGGGTCAGCAATGGATCGCCGATCTTCCCGATCTGAATGTCCAGATCGGCGGGCAGGGCGTTGCCCGCATCCTGCAGCAACCGTTCGCACCGCTGCTGAAAGTCGGCGTCCAATCGGCTGCGCGGCTGGAGGTAGCAGGAAAAGCGCGACTGGTCGCGCCACGCCGGAGGCACCACCGTGTACTCGGTGGTGCCCAGTGCGAACAACGGGGCGTATTCCTGGCCGGGCAGCGGCAGCGTGACCTGCTGGGCGTCCAACGTCTTCTGGCCTGGAAGATCAATGGCCCACGCCTTGAGACGATGCCGGCCGGGCACGGGGCCGACGTTGCCGTTCAGCGCTTCCTTGAGCAGAGCCAGCGCGCCGTCCACGTCGAGCCCATGGTGCTGCAGGTCGACAGTGTTGAGCATCAGCCACAACTGGATGGGCCCTTCCACCGGTCCAGCGGCGTGCGCGATGTCGGCAGGGGCAAGCAGCGGCAGCACCGTAGTGCTCACCAGCGACCCCAGTGCGGTGGCATCACGTTCCCGGCTGGTCACAGTGATGAACAGTTCGGGGGTGATCTGCGGCCCCAGAGGCAGTAGGCTGGGCGCGATAGGCGTTGCCGGTGCCGCAGCGGGAGCCAACGAGCATCCCAGCGGCAAAAATGCGGTACCGGCGAGTGCTGCCTGCAGCAGGCGTCTGCGCTGCATCAAAGGGTTATCGTCCATGCGCAAGTGTAGCGTCTCGATACGGCACGCGGTCCGTGCGGCAATCACGCACCACCCGCCACATCAATCGCCACCTTCCCGCGCAGACCGTGCCGCGTGCCATTCTCCAGCAGCTGATGAGCATCACCCATACGCTCCAGCGGCAGCACCGCACCAATCACCGGCTTCACCTGCCCACGCTCCACCAGCCGCGTCAGCGCATCCAGCTTGCCCCGGTTCTGGCGGGTGAACACGAAATGGTAGGCCGCGTTCTTGCCCCAGGCCTCGACCAGGTTCTGGGGCGTGGCGATGTCCACGAGGCTGACCACGCGGCCGCCATCGGCAATCGCCAGCGGGCTACGGGTGAGGGTGTCGCCGCCGATGGTGTCGAACACCACATTGACCCCTTCGCCTCTGGTGATCTCGGCCACCGCGTCCACGTAGTCGGTGGTGGTGAAGTCGATGGCCTCATCGGCACCCAGCTCCCGCACGAAGGCGTGATCCTGCGTCCGGGCGGTGGTGAGCACCCGCGCACCCATCGCCTTGGCCACCTGGATGGCCAGCGTGCCGACGCCACCGGCACCGCCGTGGATCAGCACTGTCTCGCCGGCGGCCAGCTGGGCGCGGGTAAAGAACGCCTCCCACACCGTGCCGCCCGCCAGAGTGAGGCTGGCCGCTTCGAGGTGGCTCAGGTTCTCCGGCTTGCGCCCCACCAGCTCCACATCGGCCACGTGCTGCTCGGCGTACGAACCCCAGCCGCCGAAGATCTTAGGGGTGTAATAGACGGCATCACCCACGGCGAATTCAGTGACATCCGAGCCGATCTCCTCGATGACCCCGGAGATGTCGTGGCCGATGATGGCGGGCAGGGGCACGTAGGCGGTGTAGTCACCCCGGCGGATCTGGTAGTCCAGCGGGTTCACCGCGGTGGCATGCACGCGCACCCGCACCTGACGCGCACCCACCTCGGGCACGGCCACATCCCGCAGTTCGAACGCATCGCTTCCGCCGAAGCGGGTCAGCACCATGGCTTTCATTCTGTTGCTCATGAGGAGGAGTCCTTCGGTCTTCAGGGCCACGTGTGTGGCGATGCGTCATGCTCCTCTCGAAGGCCGGTGCCCGGTACCCAGCCACAGGCGAATTCACTTTCAACGATTCGTTGAAGGTGCGGCTGCCGGCGGCGGGGACGATATGCGAACCTATCCGGACGGAACCGGCCGGAAGCCGCGATGGATTTCAACGACCTCACCCTGTTTGTACGCGTTGCCCGCCTTGGCAGCATCAGCGCCGCCGCCCGCGACCTGGGCATCACACCGGCCGCCGCCAGTGCCCGGCTGGCGCTGTTCGAAAAGGGGCTGGGTGCACGACTGGTACACCGGACTACCCGCAAGACCACTCTGACCGAGGATGGCAACGCCTTGCTGCCGCACGCCGAGCATCTGCTGGAGGCAGCTGACGCTGCCCGCGCCGTGCTTGGCCGTGAGCAGCAGTCGCCCCGGGGCGTGCTGCGGGTGGCGGCACCTTCCACCTTCGCCCGCATGCATATCGTGCCGATGCTGTCTGACTTCATGGCGCGCTACCCGGATATCCGGCTGGACCTGCGCATCACCGACAGCGTGGTGGACCTGGTAGAAGGGGCGTTCGACGTGGCGATTCGCTATGCCGATCTGGCGGACTCCTCGATGGTCGCCCGGCGGCTGGCACCGGACCGTCGGGTACTGGTGGCCGCACCGGAGTACCTCGCGCAGCACGGAGAGCCGGCCACGCCGGAGGAGCTGGACCGGCACGCCTGCCTGGTGGTGGGCACGCTGGACCTGTGGACGTTCCAGGACAAGGCAGGGGAGGTCATCCCCAGGCGGGTGGTGCCCACGCTGCGAATCAATGACGGTGGGGCGGTGCGGGATGCGGCCGTGGCCGGGCTCGGGATCGCCCTGATGGCGACCTGGGTGGCGGCCGAGGAGCTGCGGAGTGGGGCGCTGGTGCCGGTGTTGCGGGGGTATCCCTTGGTTTCCACGCAGACGCTTTGGGCGATTTACCCGAGTGTGCGTGAACTGGCACCGAAGGTGCGGGTGTTCATTGATTGGCTGGTGGAGCGGATTGGAGTGGAGCCGGTCTGGGATCGGGGGCTCCCGGTCTAGGGACGGGGCGATTCAGCAACCCTCGATCGCGTAGGCTGCGTGGACGAGGGCGAGGTGACTCAAGCCCTGGGGAGTATTTCCCAACCCCTCGTCAGTGTGCGGATCCCACATCTCCGGCATCAGCCCAACATCATTCCGACCCCGGGTCAGCCGCGAACCGAAGAGACGACCGGCTTCCTCCGTGTCGCCCAGCAGGCCATAAGCCTCCACCATCCAGAATGCGCAGCTGATGAAGGTGCCCTCGCATTCCTGCATGCCGCTGTAGCGCCAAAGCAGGTCGCCGCTTTCATCGGCCAGTTCCTGCCTCATCGCCTCCCGGGTCGCGATGAACCTATCCCGGCGCACCGCACCCAGGCCAAAGCGCGAAGCAAGCATAAGACTGGCGTCCAGACGCTCGCTGCCGGCGTGCATCACATAACTCTGCCTGGCCTCGCTCCAGCAGTGCTCGTCCACCCATTCGAGGATGCGCTCCCGCTCCCTCTGCCAGCGCGGCAGGCGTGCCGTAGTGATATGTCCGGCCTCCGCCAGTTCACAGGCTCGACGCAGGGCCATCCAGCATTCCACCTTGGACATGGTGTAGTGCTGTGGTTCTTCCAGTTCCCAGAAGCCGTGATCCTTGCGCATCCAGCTGTCCGCGCATTCGTCCGCCAGTTCAAACAGCACACGGGCCGTGGTGGGGTCCAGAATGTGGCCGGCTTCGACCATGCGACTGGCCATCTCCAGAACGTCACCATAAGCGCAGGTCTGAAGCTGGTCGGTAGCGGTGTTGCCGATACGCACCGGTCGGCTGTTGCGATAGCCCGGCACCTCCACGACGCGTTCTTCCTCCACGCGTTCCCCGCGGAGGGTGAAGCAAGGGGCCAGGCCCGGGCGATGGCGGCCGATGGTGGTCATCAGCCAGCTGAAACCGGCCTTGGCGTCTGGAAGGGCACCCACCCGCAGGAAGGTCTTGATCACGTACGCGGCATCGCGTACCCACGCGTAGCGATAGTCCCAGTTCTTGTCGCCCCCGATACGCTCGGGCAGCGAGGCACTCACGGCTGCGGCGATGGCACCCGTTGGCGAGAACCACAGGAACTTCAGCGACAGAACGGAGCGGATCACGTCGGCACGGCGACTGATCCCGCAATGGAGATCCCCCACCCATTGCCGCCATTCGTCGTCCGACCGGTCAATGCGTGCATCGATCTCGACCAGCTGGGGTACCGGCAGCACCTCGTCCTGCGCCACCAGCAGCGCGACAACGTGGCGCTCGCCCGGACCCAGCGTCAGCGTGCCCCGAACCTCCCGGTCGTCGCGCTGGGCTATTTCGGTGCTCTCGGGATACCGCAGCATCGTCATGACCGGCCCGACGTGATGCACGCAGCCATTGGGTGTGTCGCTCATCCAAGGCGTACACGTGCCGGCACGTGTCCCGGGCTGGTACAGCAGCTCGAAGATCACCTCGCCCTCAAGGCCCTCAAGTCGCCGCGCCAGCTCGGACCAGGGCAGGCGGCCCGCCGGCCCGCTGTTGAGGGATTCAGTGACCAAGGCCACACCTGTGGCGGTGCGCACCCTCGTCTCCAGCACGTTGCTGTGGTCGCGGTAGCAGCGCTCAACAGCCTGCAGGCCACGCGCCTGCAGGACGAAGCGACCACCGTCGGGCGCGTCCAGGACGCGGTCCAGCAATGGCGGGGCGTCCATGCAGGGCGCACACCACCAGTCGATGCTGCCATCGGGCGCGATGAGCGCACTGGAGCGCCCATCCCCGATGGCGGCATACGCATGGATAGGGGCATAACCATCCGCATCGCGACCAGTCGCAACGGTACCGGCACCCGTAGCACCCGCCATCACGGCAGAAGCATGCCGCCAGTGGCACCGATCACTTCACCGGTGATGTAGCTCGATTCCTGCGTAGCCAGCAGCACGTAGGCCGGCGCCATCTCCACCGGCTGCCCGGCACGCTTCAACGGCGTCTGTGAGCCGAATTCGGGAATCGCTTCGGGCGGCTGACCGCCCGCCGGCTGCAGCGGTGTCCAGATGGGGCCGGGCGCAATGGCGTTGACACGGATGCCGCGGTCCGCCACCTGCTGTGCCAGCGCCTTGGTGAAGTTCACGATGGCCGCCTTGGTCGGTGCGTAGTCCAACAGGTTCGGGGAAGGCTGGTAGGCCTGGATCGAAGCGGTGTTGATGATCGTGGCACCGGCCGGCAGATGGGGCAGGGCAGCCTTGCAGACCCAGAACAAGGCATGGACATTGGTACGGAAGGTAGCGTCGAACTGCTCGGTGGTCAGATCTTCTATCTTCTCCACCGCCAACTGCTTGCCGGCGATGTTGGCCAGCACGTCCAGCCCACCCAAGGCGTTCACTGCCTGCTCCACAAGCTGGCTGCAGAAGGCCTCGTCCTGCAGGTCACCCGGCAAAGGCACTGCTTTGCGACCCTCTGCCTCGATCAGCTTCACCACCTCGGCCGCATCTTCCTCTTCTTCCGGAAGATAGTTGAGCACCACATCGGCACCTTCACGGGCAAAGGCAATGGCCACCGCGCGGCCAATTCCGGAGTCGGCACCGGTGACGAGCGCCTTGCGCCCCACCATGCGGCCAAAGCCAACGTAGCTCTTCTCGCCATGGTCGGCCTTCGGCGTGAGTCCGTGCACGGTGCCTGGCGGGTTCTGTACCTGCGCGGGGTAGCTAGGCTGCGGGAACTGGGTGAGGGGGTTCTGCATCGCGAACTGATTGGGGGACGTCATGTAGATCCTTTGGGGGAGAGAGATTCAGATGCCTTAGAGCGTGACCGCGCCACCAGAAATAGTGAGCAGTGCGCCCGAGGTGTAGCTGGCGCTGTCGGCGGCGAGCATCACATAGGCCGAGGCGAGCTCAGCCGGCTGGCCGGGGCGGCCGAAGGGGGTCTGGGTGCCGAACTGCTCCACCTCTTCAGCGGCCATGCCGGCGGGAATGAACGGCGTCCACACCGGGCCCGGCAGCACGGCATTCACACGAATGCCTTTGTCAGCCAGCAGGCCCGCCAGGCCAATGGTGAGGTTCGCCACCGCACCCTTGGTGGCGGCGTAAGGCAGGATGTTGGGGGAAGGCTTCTTGGAGTTGACGGACGCGGTGTTGATCACCGAACCACCGTCCTTCAGATACGGAACGCAAAGCCGGGTCAGGTTGAACACGGCGTGCACGTTGGTTTCGAACGTCTTTCGCCATTCGTCGAGCGTGATGTCGTCAAACGACTCGTAGTAGCGCTGGTAGGCGGCGTTGTTGACCAGGATGTCGAGACCGCCGAGCTCACCCGTGACCTTCTTGATAAGAGCGGCTGCCTGGGTGTCATCGCTGATGTCGCACGGGCAGAGGATCGCCTTCTGCCCGGCTTCTTCAATCAGCGCGGCAATGCTCGCCGCGTCTTTTTCCTCACCTTCGAGGAATGCGATGGCCACGTCGGCACCTTCCCGGGCGTAGGCAATGGCCACCGCTGCGCCGATCCCGCTGTCTCCGCCGGTAATCAACGCCTTCTTGCCTTTCAGCAGCCCGTTTCCTACATAGCTCTTCTCACCGTGGTCCGGTCGCGGGTCCATCTTGTCGGTCTTTCCCGGGAAAGACTGCTGCTGCGCTTTGAACGGCGGCTTCGGGTAGTTCGGTACAGGCATCGGGTGGACCTCGTCGAGCGGGAGAAGCTTCAGTGTGTGCAAACGCGAGTAAACACCGTGGCCCGGTCGCGTCGTCATCGTGTGCAGGGCCAATGCCGCTCTCAACTATCCATCGTGGCTAGCGCCTCGACTTCCCATCCCTGGACGCCCATTGCGTGATCAGCGCAGCGCTTCCCACCGCAATGGCATCCTCAACGGTGCCGGTGCTCGTTTGGCCGTAGCGTGCGATGGCACGCATCCGAAGATTGAACGTCACGTAGGCCATTCCCACGGCGGCACCCGCCCCAAGAAGGGCACCCAGCCTGCGGTGACGGCGCGGTGCCAGCGATGCGCCTGCAATCATGCCCGTGGCCACGCGGGCGACCATGCCTGCAGGAACGATACGGTCCGGCGCGGATTTCATCTTGTCTCCGGCCAGCTCGCCGCCGGCCAGGGCAAGCATGCCAGCAGAGGCCAGCTTGTTGCCCAGCAGGCGAGGGGCGCCGTTGTCGGCGGGAAGATTGCCGCTTCGCGCGGCATTGGTCACGGCGGCCAAGGGCGTCATCGCCCGCATGCCCGCTACCGCGCCCATCAGGATCGAGTGAATCAACGCCATTGTGGTCTCCCGGGATTCAAAGGGCTTTCGTGTCAGGGCTTCGGCGGCCGCTCATAGTCGTCCGGCTCTGCGGTGTGCTCTGCCTCGGGCATGTCCTTGTCCTTCCACTTCGCATCGTCATTGCGCAGCTTGTCCGGCGTATGTGCCTTCTGCTGGTCATCGACGTCCGCGCCGGGATTGAAAGGTAAATTGTTCATGGTGCGGCTCCGAGTCGGGTACGGACGTCATGCTGCGCCTGCATGCATGAGTGCGGAGTATGTGCGGACTGCACACGCCCACCACATCAAGGTCACCCGTGCGGCACGCTGCCGCAGGTATCTGTAGGTTCTACGCCACGCGAGGACCTACCGATGCGCGCATTGACCTACCACGGCAGCAAAGACGTTCGGGTGGACACCGTTCCCGATCCCACCCTGGCTGCACCGGACGATCTCATTCTCCGTGTCACGGCCACCGCCATCTGCGGCTCCGACCTGCACCTGTACCGGGGAAAGATCCCCGACCTGCATACCGGCGACGTGCTGGGTCACGAATTCATGGGCATCGTGGAAGAGGTGGGCAGCGCCGTCACCGAACTGCGTCCCGGCGACCGCGTGGTGGTCCCCTTCGTGATCGCCTGCGGCGAATGCTTCCACTGCAGGCTGGCCGAGCACGCCGCCTGCGAGACCACCAATACCGGCAAGGGCGCTGCGCTGAACCAGAAGGGCATCCGTGCACCGGCCGCGTTGTTCGGCTACAGCCATCTCTATGGCGGCGTATCTGGCGGCCAGGCTGAATACGTTCGTGTGCCCAAGGCCAATGTCGGCCCGCTGCGCGTCCCGGATGCGCTGCCCGACGAGCAGGTGCTGTTCCTCTCCGACATCCTGCCCACCGGGTACCAAGCCGCCATCAATGCCGGAGTCAAACCGGGCTCCACCGTGGCCATCTTCGGTGCAGGTCCGGTAGGTCTCATGAGCGCCGCGTGCTGTCGGCTGCTCGGGGCCGAAACCATTTTCATGGTCGACCACCTCCCTTATCGGCTGGCCTTCGCCCAGCAGACCTACGGCGTCACGCCGGTGGATTTCAGCCAGATCGAAGATCCCGCGCAGTACATCATCACCCAGACCAACGGCCGCGGCGTGGATGCCTCCATCGAAGCGGTAGGCTTCGAGGCCGAAGGCAGCGCGCTCGAGTCGGCACTGACCACACTGAAGGTAGAGGGCAGCAGCGGGGTGGCCATCCGCCAGTGCATCGCCGCCACGCGACGCTGCGGCACCGTGAGCATCCCCGGCGTCTACGCCGGCTTCCTGCATGGCTTCCTGCTTGGCGACGCCTTCGACAAGGGGCTCACCTTCAAGATGGGCCAGACCCATGTGCAGGGATTGATGCCCGAGCTGCTGGACTACATCGGCGAAGGTGCGCTGGACCCGGGCGTCATCATCACCCATCGCCTGTCGCTGGAAGACGCGGTACGTGGCTACGAAATCTTTGACCGCAAGGAAGAGGATTGCCGCAAGGTGATCCTGACGCCCTGACATGGACTGCCTTTCCGATCACGCCGCCGGCACACGACTGCTGCCGTCCCCGGCGGCAGCGGGGTGAGCATGTCCGCCGACTTTCTGGGCTGGGCCGCAACGGTTGTGCTGATTGCCACCCTGATGCGGCAGATCTACAAGCAGCACCAGTCCGGATCGACAGAAGGCGTCTCGACGTGGCTGTTTGTCGGCCAGATGACCGCTTCGGTCCTGTTCATCGCCTACAGCGCGCTCGTGGGGTCAATGGTTTTCGTCGTTACCAACAGCCTGATCCTGGTGACAGCGGTTGTGGGACAGGCCCTCGCAGTGCGCCAGCGCCGCTCAAAGTCAAAGTGAAGGGAGAGGTGCCGGTCGGCCCGCTGGATCACGAAAACTCCACGCGCCGTCTTGTATCCCTGCGCTAAGACACATCGAAGAGCGTGAAAATGTCTGACCTTTTTGACCTTGGCATGCCCTGGTTCGAATTCGTGCTCCGGGCAGCGGCGGTCTACGTCGTGGTGCTTCTGCTCACACGACTCAGCGGCAAGCGCTCCATCGGCCAGTCTGCCCCCTTTGACATGCTCGTCATCGTGCTGCTGGGCACGGCAGTGCAGAACTCGCTGATTGGCGAGGACACCTCCCTGCTCGGTGGCTTGATCCTCGCGGCAACGCTGCTGGCACTCAACTGGCTGATGGGCTACGTGACCGCCCGCAGCCACCGTCTCCATGCCTGGGTGGAAGGAACGCCCGTCATCCTGGTCCGCGAAGGGAAGGTGTTCTGGGATCAACTGCGCCGCTGCAATGTTGCCCCGGAAGACCTTGATGTGGCAATGCGCAAGGAGGGGTGTGAGGGGCACCATCGGATCAAACTGGCGGTGCTGGAAACCTCCGGTGACATCACCATGGAGATCACTCGCACTTGATAAACGGTTCATCCTCAGGCTGAGTGCCCGCCAGCGTTGCCTTCCAACAGTCAGGATATGGACTCATGCCAGACGGGCATGACGTTCTGGACCTGTGTCACGAATACATCGCCGATCTTTCACGGTGAGTTGATCGGTACAACGTATAGATTGCATTCATGGCGTTGCCGCGTCTCTGCGACCAATGCTTACCCGACTCAACTTCAACTGCGCCGCTCGCCGGCCGCAGCCGGTGTTTGCTTTCTCTTCTCTGGCAGAAATCCCCCATGAATGCCGTCATCGTTGATCGCTCCCTCGACGCGCTGCCTTCCGGCTCCGCGCTGCGCCTGACCGCGCCTCCCGCGTCCCGACGACGCGACACGCGCGGTCGCTTCATGCCGCGCTTCGACACCCATGCCGGTCAGCGGGTGCTGTTCGTGGTCTCGGAGATGGCGGATTTCGTCAAAGCCGGCGGACTGGGTGACGTGGCTGCCGCGTTGCCGCGCGCATTGCGTACCACCTGCGATGTCCGCGTGCTCATCCCCGGTTACCCCGCCGTGCTGGAGCGCCTGCAACGGCTGGAACGCGTGGGGCAGGTGGCGGGCCGGGGCAACCTGCCGGTCTGCGAACTGGCGCGGGCCGAGCAGCACGACGGGCTGCCGGTGTACGTGCTGTTGAACCCCCATCTGTTTGAACGCGCAGGCTCGCCCTATGTGGACGAAGCGGGCAGGGAATGGAGCGACAACGCGGTGCGGTTCGCCACACTGGCCCATGCGGCGGCGGAGATCGCGGCCGGGCGGGTGGACAACGCATGGGCACCGGAGGTTCTGCACCTGAACGACTGGCCCAGCGCACTGGCGGCGGCGTATGTCCGCTGGGACGGCACGGAGGTGCCGACCCTGCTGACCATCCATAACCTGGCCTACCAGGGATTGTTCCCGCTGGACCAGGCCGCGGCGCTGGGCATTCCCGCACACCGGCTCGACGAACTCACCTTCTACGGCCAGCTGTCGTTCCTGCAGGCCGGCATCACCCACGCCACCCGGCTGAACACCGTCAGCCTGCGCTTCGCACGGCAGATCACAGCACCGGCCGATGGCTGCGGCCTGCACGACCTGCTGGCGCGGCGCGCCGCGCGCGGCCACCTGAGCGGCATTGTGAACGGCATCGACGCCAGCTGGGACCCCCGCAGCGACCGCCATCTGAGCGCGCATTTCAGCGTGCAGGCGTTCGACGGGCGGCGTCACAATGCCCAGAGCGTGCGTGAAGCCTTCGGCCTGCGCCACAGCGAGGGGCCGCTGTTCGCCGTGGTGTCGCGGCTGGTGCATCAGAAGGGCCTGGACATCAGCTGCGAGGTCGCGCCGCAGATCATCGCCGCAGGTGGCCAGCTGGTGATCATCGGCGGCGGTGAACCTGCGGTCGAGGAACAGGTGCGTGAACTGGCGCGCCGCTATCCTGGCCAGGTGGGTGCCTTCATCGGCTTCGAGGAAGGCTTGGCGCGGCAGATGTTCGCCGGCGCGGACTTCCTGCTCATGCCCTCGCGCTTTGAGCCCTGCGGCCTGAGCCAGATGTATGCCCAGCGTTTCGGTTGCCTGCCGGTGGCACATGCGACGGGTGGCCTGGTGGATACGGTGGAGGACGGCGTCACCGGCTTCCTGTTCCACCAACCGACCGCGGACGGCATGCGTCGCTGCGTGGAACGCGCCATGCGTACCTTCCGCCTGCCCGCGCTGCTGCACGCCATGCGCCGCGCGGCGATGATGCGCCCGAGTGGCTGGGACATTGCCGGTCGCCAGTACATGGACCTGTACCAGCAGGCCAGCCTGCAGATCCGTCCGCAGTCGGTGCCGGTGGCGGTGGCTGCATGATGACGTTGGTGGACGCAGGAACGTTGACGACCACCGAAGGCACCCCTGACGCACCTGGCGCATCTGACGTGGAAACGCTGGATGCGCTGACCGCGCTGGCACATGCAGCGCCGGTCGATGCCTTCGCGTGGCTTGGCACCCACCGCCGTCCGGACGGAGGAGCGCTGCTGCGGGTACTGCTGCCGGGGGCGGTCGCCGTCTCGGCCCGGACGTCATCCAGCGGCGAATGGGTCTCTTTGCCCCGCCAACCGGTCTACGGCGTCTTCGAAGGTGACATTGCCGCCGAGGGACAGCCTCCGGAACTGCGCATTGAATGGCCGCACGGCGAGCAGGTCACCCACGACCCGTACAGCTTCGGCCCCGTGCTGGAGGAAGCGGTGCTTCAGCAGTTCCGTGACGGCAGCGCCGATGCCATGCGCGCGCTCGGCGCGGTGCCTCAGCAGATAGCGGGCATCGATGGCGTGCGGTTCGCGGTGTGGGCTCCCAACGCACACCGGGTCTCGGTGGTGGGCGATTTCAACAGCTGGGATGGGCGACGCCACCCCATGCGGCTGCGCCACACGGCCGGCGTATGGGAAGTGTTCGTGCCCGGCGTCCATGCCGGCGACCGCTACAAATTCCGGGTGACGGCCGCCGAGGGGCAGGTGCTGGCGGACAAGGCCGACCCCATGGCGCGCTGGGCCGAGCTGGCCCCGGCCACCGCCTCACGTGTGCCCGACGACACCGCGCATGAATGGCACGACCAGGCGTGGATGCAGCAGCGCGCCAACTGGGCGCAGGCCCCTCTGTCGATCTATGAAGTGCACGCGGCATCCTGGCAGCGCGACGCGCAGGGCGAGGTGCTCGACTGGGCCGCATTGGGCGACCGCCTCATTCCGCACGTGCAGGCATTGGGGTTCACCCATATCGAGCTGCTGCCGGTGAGCGAGCATCCGTTCGGCGGCAGCTGGGGCTATCAACCGCTGGGCATCTATGCGCCCACCGCCCGGCATGGCACGCCCGCGGACTTCGCGCGTTTCGTGGACCGCTGTCACCAGGCCGGCATCGGCGTGATCGTGGACTGGGTCAGCGCGCATTTTCCCGACGACGCGCATGGCCTGCAGCGGTTCGACGGCACCGCGCTGTACGAGCACGCGGACCCGCGTGAGGGCTTTCATGCCGACTGGCATACGCTCATCTACAACTACGGCCGCAACGAAGTGGGGGCCTATCTGCTCGGCAGCGCGCTGGAGTGGGTGGAGCGCTTCCACCTGGATGGGCTGCGCGTGGATGCGGTGGCGTCCATGCTGTATCGCGATTACAGCCGCGCCGAAGGCCAGTGGGTTCCCAACGAGCACGGCGGCCGCGAGAACCTGCAGGCGGTGGCCTTCCTCAAGCAGATGAATGCCACGCTGCGGGCCCGGCATCCGGACGTGATGGTGATCGCCGAGGAGTCCACCGCCTGGCCGGGCGTGACCGCGCCGGTGGAGCAGGGCGGGCTCGGCTTCACCCACAAATGGAACATGGGCTGGATGCACGACACGCGGGGTTATCTGCACCGTGATCCGTCGCATCGCCGCTATCACCACAGCGAAATCACCTTCGGGCTGGTCTACGCCTTCTCCGAGCGCTACGTGTTGCCGCTGTCGCACGATGAGGTGGTACACGGCAAGGGCTCGCTGCTCGGCGGCATGCCGGGCGACGAATGGCAGCGCTTTGCCCAGCTGCGGGCGTACTACGGGCTCATGTGGGCGCACCCGGGCAGCAAACTGCTGTTCATGGGCGGCGAGTTTGGCCAGTCGCGGGAGTGGTGCCACGACCGCGGCCTGGACTGGGACGAGGCCGGCCAACCGGCCAACCAGGGGCTGATGCGCCTGCTGGGCGACCTCAACAGCGTGCTCCGCACGCAACCGGCGTGCCACCGGGCCGAGCAGAACGAGGCCAGTTTCAGCTGGAGCGTGGGCGACGACCAGGCCAACAGCGTGTTTGCCTTCGTCCGCCACGATCCTGATGGCGACGCGCCGCCGTTGCTGGTGGTGACCAACCTCACCCCGGTCGTGCGGCACGGTTATCGTGTTGGCGTGCCGCAGGGTGGTCGCTGGCAGGAACTGCTCAACACCGACAGCACGCATTACGGCGGCAGCGACGTCGGAAACGCCGGTGGGGTGCTGGCCGAGGCCCGGCCGATGCACGGGCAGGCCCACTCCGTCCTGCTCACCCTGCCGCCGCTTGCCACCGTTTACCTGCAGGCCGACGCATGAGCGCCGCGCCGGAGCGACTGGGAGCCTGGCCGCTCCCGGACGGGCGGGTACGCTTCCGGCTCTGGGCTCCGGCGGCCCGCGAAGTGGCGCTGGTGCTCAGCGGCGAGGACCTGCCCATGCAACCAGAGGGCGACGGGTGTTTCGTTGCGGACGCCGCCGCGCCTTCCGGCGCACCTTACCGGTTCCGCATCGATGGCGACGCACAGGTGGCAGACCCTGCCTCCCGCTGGCAGCCGCACGGCGTGGACGGTGCCAGTGCCGTGCTGCCCTGCGACGGTCATGCCTGGTCCACCCCGGAATGGCGCGGCCGTCCCTGGAACGAGCTGGTCATCTACGAGGTGCATGCCGGGTGCAATGACGGTTATGCGGGTCTGCGCGCGCAGCTGCCTGCGCTGGCGGCCATGGGCATCACCGCGCTGGAACTGATGCCGGTGGCGCAGTTCCCGGGCCGGCGCAACTGGGGCTACGACGGCGTGTTTCCCTACGCACCCGCCGAGGTCTATGGCACGCCCGACGCGCTCAAGGCGCTGGTGGACGACGCCCATGCGCAGGGCATGGCCGTGCTGCTGGACGTGGTCTACAACCACTTCGGTCCGCAGGGCAACCAGCTCGCGCAGTACGCGCCCGGCTTCTTCATTGCCGACAGCCACACCCCCTGGGGGCAGGGGATCGACTTCCACCAGCCCCAGGTGCAGCGCTTCTTCATCGACAACGCGCTGATGTGGCTGCAGGAATACCGCTTCGACGGGCTGCGCCTCGATGCGGTCCACGCGATCGCACCGCAGGATTTCCTCACCCAGCTCTCCGCCGCCGTACGCGCGGCGGTGCCGCAGGAGCGGCACGTGCACCTCGTGCTCGAGAACGAGCGCAACCAGGCGCACTGGTTGCGCGAAGGCAGCTATCGGGCCCAGTGGAACGACGATTTCCACAACGCGCTGCATGTGCTGCTGACCGGCGAAAATGAAGGGTATTACGCCGATTTTGCCGCCGACTATGCCGGCCACGGTCGCGCCGCATCATTGCTGGCGCGGTGCCTGCGCGAAGGCTTTGCCTGGCAGGGCGAAGCCAACGGCGCAGGCGAGCGGCGGGGCGAGCCCAGTGGCGACCTCAGCCCCGACCATTTCGTGGTCTTCGCCCAGAACCATGACCAGGTCGGCAACCGTGCGTTGGGCGAACGTCTTTCAACGCTGGTGGACCCGTCGCTGGCGCGTCTCGCCACCGCGCTGACCCTGCTGGTACCGATGGTGCCGCTGTTGTTCATGGGCGAGCCGTGGCAGGCGCGCACGCCGTTCCTGTTCTTCACCGATTACCTGCCGCCACTGGACGCCGCAGTGCGCGAAGGACGCCGGCGCGAGTTCGCTGCATTCAGCGCATTCGCCGATCCCGACGCGCGCGCCCGCATTCCCGACCCCAACGACCCGGCCACGTTCGCCGCGTCGAAGGTGCGGTTGCCGGCCGACGATGATGCCGAGGCCGCTGCCACCCTCGCGTGGTTCACGCACCTGCTGGCACTGCGCAGGCAGTGCCTGCAACCCGGCCTGGCCCAGGCACGTTCCCTGGGCACCCGGATTCTGGGCGAACAGGCCGTGCAGGCAGGTTGGCAGCTGCCACAGGGCGAATGGTGGCTGGCCTTCAACGCCGGCCCTGCCGAGGTGCCGCACGGTCTGCCGGTCGGCACGCTGCTGGTCGGCGAAGGCGAAAGCAACGCGCATGTGCTGGGCCCCGGTGGCAGCCTGCGCGTGCACTGGGTGACGCGATGAACGCACCCGATACCGCACTGCGCACGCGCGCCGAAAAGGCGGGGCTGCGCGTGGACTGGACCGACGTCACCGGCGCGCCACAGGTGGTGTCCGCCGCCGTGCTCGACAGCGTGCTGGCGCTGCTCCCGCCCGTCGACCCTGACCTGGCACCGCCACTGCTGACCACCACAACCGGCGCACCGGTCGAGATTCCAGGCAGCCACGACGGCGGTGCGAGCTGGGTGTTGAGTAACGGCGAAGCGCTTCCTGCCGTGCGCCAGGCACAGGGTGCCTGGACCGCCCCGACGCAACCCGGTTACTGGGAATGGCAGCAGGAAGGGCGGCGGCAACGCGTTGCCGTGGCACCGGCGCGGGCGTTCTACCCCGATGCGGACGCTGCGCCACGGCACTGGGGGCTGGCGGCCCAGGTCTACAGCCTGCGGCAGGCCGGCGACGGCGGCATCGGCGACAGCAGTGGCGCAAGCCGCTGGCTGGAGCAGGTGGTCGCCCACGGAGGCGATGCACTGGCGCTCAGCCCCATCCATGCCGCCATGCCGCTGCGCGCTGGCTACAGCCCGTATTCGCCCAGCGACCGCACGCAGCTGGAAGCGCTGCATGGGGCGCCGCTGCAGGTGCTGCCGGAGGCCGCGGCCGCCGTGCGTGCCGCCGATGCCGCGCTGGACGCGCGCCTGTCCCAGCACGAGCAGGCGGCCTGCATCGACTGGCCCGCCGCCGCAGCGGCCAAGCAGCAATGGATAGACGCGTTGCCCGGGTGGCTGCGGCAGCATGACCCGGTGCGGTGGCGTCGCATTGCGGCGGATCTGGACGAGACGGGCGAGACGTTCGGCACCTGGCTGGCCCGCTGCAGCTGGACCCAGGTGCAGCAGCAGGCGCGCAGGCAGGGGCTTGCCATCGGCCTGATCGCCGACCTGGCCGTTGGCTTCGATCCGCTCGGCGCGGAAGCGCAGCGCCACGAAACGGCGGTACTGCGTGGGCTGGAACTGGGCGCGCCGCCCGATGCCTTCAACCCGCAGGGTCAGGCCTGGGGCATTACCGGTTACGCACCGCACGCGTTGCGGGCGCAGGGGTATGCCCCGTTCATCACGTTGCTGCGCGCGGTGATGGCCGACCGGGGCGGCATCCGCATCGACCACATCCTCGGCCTCAACCGGTTGTGGGTGCTGCCGCAGGGTGCCGGCGCAGGGCAGGGCGTGTACCTGGAGTATCCCTTCGCCGATCTCATCAACCTGCTGGTGCTCGAATCGTGGCGTAACCGGTGCGTGGTCATCGGCGAAGACCTGGGCGTGGTGCCGCCCGGCATCCGCGCGACGTTGGCCGGGCGCGGCATTCTGGGTATCGACGTGCTGGCGTTCAGTCGTGACGCGACAGGCTTCTGGCCGTCCGCACGCTGGCGCTCCAGCGCGGTGGCCATGACCTCGACCCACGACCTGCCGCCGGTGGCCGGCTGGCTGGCCGGTCGCGACCTCGACTGGCATCACCGCCTGGGCTGGTCGGACGCAGCGGGTTCGCACAGACAGCGGGAAGAGCGCGAACGCCAACGGCAGCAGCTGGCGACCGTCGCGGCCGGGCAGGGGCTGCCGACAGACGACCTGCACCGTGCCGCACTCGCGATCACCGCGCGCTCGCCGGCACCGCTGGCGCTGTTGCCGCTGGAAGACGCGCTGGGCGAGACCGAGCAACCCAATCTTCCCGGCACCGTGCAGCAGCACCCGAACTGGCAGTGCCGCTTGCCCGCCGCGCCGGATGCGGCTGCATCGGAGCGGATGGCGCAGTTCGCCGTGCAGCGTCGGCAAGGAGGAGCGGCATGACCCCGTTGCGGGCAACCATTCGGCTGCAGCTGCATGCCGGCTTCGACTTCAGCGCCGCGCAGGCGCAGCTCGACTATTTCGCCGACCTCGGCATCAGTCACCTGTATCTTTCGCCGATTGCCGAAGCGATGCCGGGCTCCACCCACGGCTACGACGGCATCGATCCCACCCGCGTCAGCGCCGCGTTGGGCGGCGAGGGCGGCTTCGTGCGGTTGGCCCAGGCCGCACGTGCACAGGGCATGGGCATCCTGCTCGACATCGTGCCCAATCATCTCGCGGCCGATGTACGCAATCCCTGGTGGGCGGACGTGCTGGCGAACGGCCGGCGCAGCGCGTATGCAGACTGGTTCGACATCGACTGGGAGGCACCCGGGTGCAACGGCCAGCTGTGGCTGCCGGTACTGGATCGACCGCTGGATGAGCTGCTCGCTGAGGGCGTGATCCGTGTCGAACCCGGATCCCAAGGCCCGCAGCTGGCGTACGGCGAGCACTACTGGCCGCTGTCCCCGCTGGGTATTCCGGAAGCGCCGGGCGCACAGATGGAGTGGATCGCCCGCAGCAACCAGAGCCCGACCCACCTGCAGCGTCTGCTCGACCATCAGGCGTATCGACTGGCGTGGTGGCGCAGTGGGCCGGACCGGGTGAACTACCGGCGCTTCTTCGATATCAATCAGCTGGCCGCAGTACGCGTGGAGCGCCCGGCGGCGTACGACGCCATGCACGCCTTGCCGCTGCGGCTGGTGCGCGAGGGCTGGGTGGATGGGCTGCGCATCGACCATGTCGATGGCCTGGCCGACCCAGCGGGGTATCTGCAAACCCTTCGCCATAACCTGGACGAAGCGGGTGCCGTGCGGGGACTGCCTCCCGGCGCACTCAGCCTGCACGTGGAGAAGATCCTGGCGGAAGGCGAATCCCTGCCGGAGGGCTGGCCCTGCGACGGCACCACGGGTTACGACTTCATGGACCAGGTCGGTGCGCTGCTGCATGACCCGCGTGGCCAACCTGCGTTCGACACGTTCTGGACGCAGGTCTCCGGCTCGCGTGAGCGTTTCCCCTCCGTGCAACGCCAGGCCCGCACGGAACTGCTGGGCTCCACGCTGCAGGCGGATATGGACCGGTGCCTGCGCCAGCTACAGGCAGCCGTGCAGCACGAGGGCGCAACGGGCGACCTCACCCCGCGCATGTACGAACGCGCCACGCAGGCGTTGTTGCGGCACTTCCCGGTCTACCGCAGCTATGGCATGGCGTCGGCGACGGATCAGCAGGTACTGCGGCAGGCAGCCGAGGCGGCCCGTGCCGAACTCGACGCGGGCGACCGTGCGGCGTTGACCCGGGTCTGCAGCGCATTGGGCCACGAGCACGGGGAGGAGACCGAGGCACGGTCGACGCTGCGTACCCGCATCGAACAACTGGCGGCACCGCTCAACGCCAAAGCGGTGGAAGACACCGCTTTCTATCGATATGGCCGGCTGCTGTCACGCAATGAAGTGGGAAGCGACCCCGACTACTTCGCACTCACCCCTTCGGCCTTCGTCGCCCGCGCAACCGAACGGGGCACGCGCTTCCCGCGCGCAATGCTGGCGCTGGCCACCCACGACCACAAGCGTGGGCCGGACGCGCGCATGCGCCTGGCCCTGCTGTCCGCACGCCCGCAGCCCTGGCACAACGCCCTGTGCCGCTGGCAGCGTGAAGGCAGTGCGCAGGGCCATCCGCTGCCGCTGCCCGGCGCAGAAGCCTACATGCTCTGGCAGACGCTGCTGTCTGCGTGGCCACTTCAGCGCGACAGCGTCGATGCCGACTTCGCCGCACGCATCGCCGAGTGGCTGCGCAAGGCGCTGCGCGAGGGCAAGCGGCTCAGCCGCTGGAGCGACCCGAACGAAGCACTCGAGCGGGCGGCCGTCAGCTGGGTGGAATGGCTGTGCGGTGCACCGACGGCGCAGGCCCTGCGCGACGACGTGCACGCCTTCGTCGAGATCATCGCAGCGGACGCGGCGCGGCTGTCGCTGGCACAGCTGGCGCTGCAGCTCAGCTGCCCGGGCGTGCCCGACCTCTACCAGGGCAACGAGGGCTGGGACACCAGCCTGGTCGACCCGGACAACCGCCGGCCGGTGGACTATCAACAGCGCCGCGACTGGCGTGCCGATCGCCGCCCATGGGCGGCCTTGCTGGCGGACTGGCACAGCGGTGCGCCCAAGGCGCGCCTGCTCGGTGTGCTGCTGCAGCTGCGCCGCGCGCAGCCGCTGCTGTTCGCGCAGGGCATCCTGCACCGGATCGACACCGGCGCGGACGACCTGCTGGTGTTCACCCGGCAGCGGCAACAGCAGGTGCTGCTGGTGGCCGTGTCTGTCCGGCCCGCTGCGGAGGCCGAGGGCCCTGCGCCCCCCGGCCTGGCGGCCGGCAACGACCCTCGCATGCTGCACCTGGCCGGTGTACCCGCCGGCCACTACCGAAACCTGCTGGAAGGCGCGTCGTGGACGCATGCCGGCCACGCCGTTCCCGCAGACACCCTGTTCAACAACAGCCCCCTGGCCCTCTGGATTCGAGACGTGGAGCAGCAAGATGGAACATGAAGAGCGCCAACAACGCACTGAGCACCTGGCGCACCAGATCTGGGAGGCCGAAGGTCGCCCTGAAGGGCAGCAGGAACGCCACTGGCACATGGCCGAGCGCCTGGTAGAGGCCGAACTGGCCGTGCGGCAGCTGCCGGCAGAGAGCGGAGACACGCATGGCCAGCCGTGACCGCATCCAGCAGCGCTCGCGCGTGCGTGAGGGACGTCCGTATCCGCTGGGCGCCACCTGGGACGGCCTCGGGGTGAACTTCGCACTGTACTCGCGCCACGCCACCAAAGTAGAGCTGTGCCTGTTTGACGCACGTGGGCGCGAGCAGGAGCGCATCGTTCTTCCGGAATACACCGACGAGATCTGGCACGGCTACCTGCCCGACGCACGTCCTGGCCAGCGCTATGGCTACCGCGTGCATGGCCCTTATGCGCCGGAAGCCGGGCACCGCTTCAATCCCAACAAGCTGCTGCTGGACCCCTATGCCAAGCAGATTGTGGGCGAGATCAAGTGGGCCCCACATCTGTTCGGTTACACCCTGGGCCATCGCGACGCAGACCGCAGCTTCGACCGCCGTGACAGCGCCAACTACATGCCGAAGTGTGCGGTGATCGATCCCGCCTACAGCTGGGGCAACGAACGCGCACCGGCCACACCGTGGGAAAACACGGTCATCTACGAGGCACATGTGCGCGGCCTCACCATGCAGCACCCGCAGATTCCGGACGGCGAGCGCGGCACCTTCTCGGCGCTGCGCAACGATGCACTGGTTGACCACCTGAAGTATCTCGGCGTCACCGCCATCGAGCTGCTGCCCGTGCACGCCTTCATCGACGACCAGCACCTGCTGGAGAAGGGCCTGCGCAACTACTGGGGCTACAACAGCATCGGTTTCTTCGCCCCGCACCCGCGCTATCTTTCGCTGGCCACGGTGGCCGAGTTCAAGCAGATGGTGGCGCGGCTGCACGATGCAGGCCTGGAAGTGATCCTGGACGTGGTCTACAACCACACTGCCGAAGGCAACGAGCTGGGCCCGACCCTGTCGTTCAAGGGCATCGACAACGCCAGCTACTACCGCCTCGCCGAGGACCGGCGCTACTACATCAACGACACCGGTACCGGTAACACCTTCGACCTGACCAACGCCGGCGCGCTGCGCATGGTGATGGACTCGCTGCGCTACTGGGTGACCGAGATGCGGGTGGATGGATTCCGCTTCGACCTGGCCACCATCCTCGGCCGCGAGCGGCATGGTTTCGATGCCTCCGGCAGCTTCCTCGACGCGGTGCGCCAGGACCCCATCCTGGGCCAGGTGAAGCTGATTGCCGAACCGTGGGACATCGGGCCGGGCGGTTACCAGCTGGGCAACTTCGCCCCCGGCTGGGCCGAATGGAACGACCGCTTCCGTGACACCACGCGCGGGCTGTGGCGGGGTGACGCCGGGCAACTGGCCGACTTCGCCACGCGCTTCAACGGTTCCGCCGACCTGTTCGATCATCAGGGCCGACGTCCCTCGTCCAGCGTCAACTTCATCACCGCGCATGACGGCTTCACCCTGCGCGACCTGGTCAGCTACGAGCACAAGCACAACGACGCCAACGGCGAAGACAACCGTGACGGCCACGAGCACAACCTCTCCTGCAATCACGGGGTGGAGGGAGACACGGACGACGCGACCGTGGTGTCCATCCGCGGCCAGCAGATGCGCAACCTGCTGGCCAGCCTGCTGCTGGCCCAGGGCACGCCGATGCTGCTGGCCGGCGACGAGTTCGGCCATAGCCAACAGGGCAACAACAACGCCTACTGCCAGGACAACCCGCTGAGCTGGATTGACTGGGAAAAGGCCGCGCAGCCCGGTGCCCAGGCTCAGGCCGCGTTCGTGCGACGCGTGCTCAGCCTGCGCCGCCGCTACGGCCTGCTGCGCCGCAACCGGTTCCTACGGGGGGAAGTGGACGCCGAACTGGGCGTTGCCGACATCCGCTGGTGCCGGCCGGACGGCCAGCCCATGCAGGAGTCTGACTGGCACGACGGCGAACAGCGCGCCCTGGGCATCGTGCTGGATGGCCGCAGCCCCGATACGGGCCTGCGCCAGCCGGGCCGGCATGTCAGCCTGGCGTTGCTGTTGAATGCCGGCGATGCAGCGGTGCGCTTCGCGGTAGGCGACGACAGCCTCGACTTCCGCAAGGTGCTGCTGCAGACCCCGGAAGCACCGCTGCAGGCAGACGAGCAGGGCGGCTGGACGCTGCCGGCAAAGAGCCTGTGCCTGCTGGCGGCGAGCAGCGTTTGATGCGCGGTGTGTGCCGGGAGCGACAGTGTTGCGAGCGAGGCGCTCGATTTTTTCGAGCGTTCGAATGCGATAGAACTGCGACCTAGTGCCTAGCTAAATGCGTGCTGGAACACGAAATTTCTCGAAACGATTCGTTTGCGACACGCATATCGCCCGGCATTCCGCAGCCAACGACACGGCCCGAACAAGGTCGCGTTCCAGTAGGCTCACGTCTGTCGCATGGTGTGCCTTGGGTGTCAGAACCCGATGTGGAGCTACAAGTTGGACGTCCTGTGTCGGGAGGGTGGCGCAATACAAAACCCTCGCGGAAATACGTCGCACCGTAACCACATCACGGTTCTGAACCTCCCGACTCCCTCGCCATCCCGGCGAGGGAGAACACAGAGGAGAACCAAGATGCATGACGACTGGGCCGAACTGACCCCCGAACAACGCGCCTTCCGCAGGCGCTTCTGGCGCGCGCCGAAGAGCGTGATGATCAATGCGCTCTGCCACGACGGCCTGGAAACCTACCCGGGCTGCCCGACCGTTCCCTGCCTGAAGACACGAGGGCTGTGGATTCGTGACCTGGGGGTTGAGCCGGGAACGCGCATGTACCTGGGCACAGGACCAGAGCTGATCGTGCTTGCTGCGGATCCGTCACGAGAGGCGCTGTCCAAGGCGCTGGTGAGGTTTGAGAAGACGGGGGAAGCGTGGAGGTTGGTGCCAGCTGGGTAGCGGAGCAGGGCGGGGCGGCGCTGGCGCCGCCCCCATGGGGGACTGACGTGTGCAGGGCTCGCACTGGCCAATCGCGGGCCGTAGCGCCGGGCTCTGCCC
>JAEWLO010000069.1 GCA_023457475.1 Pseudomonadota bacterium
GGTGTGAGCCGCATGGATGCGGCGACCAAGCCCCCATGGATGGGTTTACGGCGTCCTTCGCAAACCCACACCGTCCCGCCAAAGCCAGCAGACCGTTGCGCACCGGCTGTTCGCAGGAACCCCACCGTTAGTCGAGTTGACAGAAATGAACACGCTGGACCACTCTTCACCCCCTGTGGGCGCAATGGCATTGCGACAGGCGGAGGGGCCTGGTCGTGCCGCGTTCCACATCTCCGCTGCACCCTTCTGCGGCAAGACTCCCCGGATTTTCTGCGTCAGCAAAGGTGTTTCGCCCGCTTATGAAAACGATTACAAAGCCGCTCGTCCTGACCACCGCCATTGCCCTGTCGCTGGCCGCCACCGCCACCGCTGCGCCGGTTGCCGGCCCGGAAGCCTTCACCGTGCTGCGCCTGGAACAGGTACCCGCCACGCTGGATGCCGCCACCGTGGGGGCGCAGCTGCAGGCGCTGGATGTGGACGCGGTAACGGTCGAAGACGTCGAACGTCAGGATGCCGACCGGCTGGCGGCCGTTGCCGATGCGCTGGGCTATACCGCGCGCTTCATCACCGTGGACCCGGCAGCCGCCGGATCGCGTGGCCGCGTCGTGCTCTCGCGCCTGCCCGTGGAAGCCGCTTCCGGCGGGGAAGCACCGGGCGTGAGCTACCTGCGCGTGAACGATGGCCGCCATGTCGTGGCCCTGTATGCCCCGGCTCCCAAGGCCGACCCCGCCGCTGTCGTCGATACCGCCGCGCAGACACGGATGGGCGCGCCGGCCCTGCTGCTGGGCACGGTGGACAACGTGCGTGCCGAAGCCACCGGCTATGTGCCCTTGAACGGGGCCGCCGGCTACCGCCAGGGATTCGACGCGGCACGTGCCCAGACAGTGAAGCTGCAGGTCAGCGCCGGGGGCAAGGCGCTGCCGGGCCAACTGCTGACCCTCCACTACGCGGCACCGGTGGGCGGTGACACGCCGTGGATGGACATGACGCTCAACGCCGATGCCCGAGCGAAGCTGCTGGTGGCGCGCATGACCGTGGACGAGAAGTTCCAGATGCTGCACAGCTACTTCGGCCTCGGCAAGGACGGCGGTCCGTTGCCGGAAGGCGCGGTGGGTTCGGCCGGCTTCGTGCCCGGCGTGCCGCGCCTGGGTATTCCGGCCCAGCAGTCGGCCGATGCCGGCGTGGGCGTGACCAATCCGGGCGGCATCCGCAAGGGCGATATCGCCACCGCCATGCCCTCCGGCCCGTCCACCGCCTCCAGCTGGAACCCGGAGATCGCGTTCGCGGGCGGGGCCACCATGGGCCGCGAGGCCTGGCAGCAGCGCTTCAACATCCTGCTGGCCGGCAGCGTCAACCTGCAGCGTGACCCGCGCAATGGCCGCAACTTCGAATATGCCGGTGAAGACCCGCTGCTGGCCGGCCGCATGGTGGGCGAATCGATCCGCGGCGTACAGCGCCAGCACGTGATCTCCACCATGAAGCACTTCGCGCTCAACGACATGGAAACCTCGCGCAATTTCCACAGCGCGGAAATCGGTGAGCAGGCCATGCGCGAATCGGACCTGCTGGCCTTCGAGATCGCCCTGGCCGATGGCAAGCCCGGCTCGGTGATGTGCTCGTACAACAAAATCAACGGCACCTACGGCTGCGAGCACGACTACCTGATGAACCAGGTGCTCAAGCAGGAATGGAGGTTCCCCGGCTACGTCATGTCCGACTGGGGCGGCGTGCACAGCGGTTCCAAGGCGGCGCTGGCCGGGCTGGACCAGCAGTCGGCCGGTGAGGTGTTCGACAAGGCGGTGTACTTCGATGAACCGCTGCGCCTGGCCGTGGCCGGTGGCGTGGTGCCGCAGGCGCGCCTGGACGACATGGTGGCGCGCATTCTGCGCACGATGTTCGCGCACGGTAATTTCGACCTCCCGCCGGAGCACATGCCGATCGACGTGCAGGCCGGCTTCGCCGCCGCCCAGCGCACGGTGGAAGAGGGCAGCGTGCTGCTGCGCAATGAGGGGGGCGTGCTGCCGCTGGCCGCCGATGTGCAGCGCATCGTCATCATCGGCGGGCATGCCGACAAGGGCGTGATCGGGGGCGGTGGTTCATCGCATGTGGGCTACACCGCCCGTGGCACCAACGCGGTGCCGGGGGTGCTGCCGACCACCTGGCCGGGCCCGGTGATCTTCCATCCCTCCTCGCCGCTGGAGGCGCTGCGCGCCGAGCTGCCCGACGCCACCATCGACTATGTGGATGGCACCAACGTAGCTGCCGCCGCGCGCGCTGCCGCCGCGGCCGACGTGGCGATCGTGTTCGCCACGCAGTGGTCGGCCGAATCAGTGGACCTGCCGCACATGCAGCTGCCTGACGGCCAGGACACCCTGATTGCCGGCGTGGCCAAGGCCAACCCTAAGACCGTGGTGGTGCTGGAAACCAACGGGCCGGTGGAGCTGCCGTGGCTGCAGCAGGTGCCGGCGCTGCTGCAGGCCTGGTACCCGGGCATCCGCGGCGGTGAGGGCATTGCCGCACTGCTCACCGGCAAGGTCAATCCGTCCGGCCGCCTGCCGGTGACCTGGCCGGTGGATGTCTCGCAGCTGCCGCGCCCGCACGTGCCGGGGCTGGGCTTCAACCCGAAGCAGAAGCCGGAAGAGACGATCAACTACGACATCGAAGGCGCGAATGTCGGCTACAAGTGGTTCGCCGCCAAGGGTCTGGTGCCGCAGTTCGCGTTCGGCCACGGGTTGTCGTACACGCAGTTCGCCTATGACGATTTCAAGGTGAGCGCGGAGGGCTCGCGCGTGCGCGCCACGGTCGAGGTGCGCAACACCGGCAAGGTGGCCGGCGCGGACGTGGCCCAGCTGTACCTGAAGCTGCCGGAGGGCAGCGTCACCCCGATCCGCCTGGTCGGTTTCCAGAAGGTGATGCTGCAGCCGGGCGAGTCGCGCCGCATCCAGATCGAGGCGGAGCCGAAGACGCTGGCCAGCTTCGATACCGCCGACAAGCAGTGGAAGATCGCGGCGGGCACCTACGAGCTGCAGCTTTCGCGTTCGGCCAGCGCGCCGCTGCAGCGGGTGCCGGTGGAACTTGAGGCGGCCGTGGTGCGTTGAGGTTTGCCGGGGTTGGCCGTTCGCGGCCAACCATCGGCACATACCCCTCACCGGAGGGGGGCGTAAGGTGCGGGAGCCGGCGGTCCCTTCCGCCATGCCCGTCCCGGAGAGAGCCATGCGTGTGCGTGCCGTACCTGTTGTGCTGTTGAGCCTGATGATCGCCGCCAGCGTGTCGGCGCAGACCGCGCCGATGACGCCGGACATCCCGGCCAAGGGTTTCGTCACCCCCACCGCGGGGTATGACTACGACAAGCGCGAGGTGATGATTCCCATGCGCGACGGCACGAAGCTGTACACCGTGATCGTCGTGCCCAAGGGGGCGACGCATGCCCCCATGCTGCTCACGCGCACGCCCTACGACGCCGCCAACCGGGCCAAGCGAATGGATTCGCCGCACATGCGCGACATCCTGCCGCAGGGCGACGAGGTGTTCGTCGATGCCGGCTACATCCGCGTGTTCCAGGACATCCGCGGCAAGCACGGTTCGGAAGGCGATTACGTGATGACCCGCCCCCTGCGCGGTCCGCTCAACAGCACCAAGGTGGACCATGCCACCGACGCCTGGGACACCATCGACTGGCTGGTGAAGCATGTGCCGGAAAGCAACGGCAAGGTGGGCATGCTGGGGTCCTCCTACGAGGGCTTCACCGTGGTGATGGCCCTGACCAACCCGCACCCGGCGTTGAAGGTGGCGGCCCCGCAGAGCCCGATGATCGACGGCTGGATGGGCGACGACTGGCTCAACTACGGCGCGTTCCGGCAGGTGAACTTCGGGTATTTCACCGGGCAGCTGGCCAAGCGCGGCAAGGGCCCGGCCATTCCCAGCGTGGGCTATGACGACTACGCCACCTTCCTGCGTGCCGGCTCGGCCGGCGATTACGCCAAGGCCAACGGCCTGGAGCAGCTGCCGTGGTGGCACAAGCTGGTGGAGCACCCGGCCTACGACGCGTTCTGGCAGGAACAGGCGCTGGACGCGCGGATGGCGAAGACGCCGCTGAAGGTGCCCACGATGTGGCTGCAGGGCCTGTGGGACCAGGAAGACATGTGGGGCGCGGTGCACAGCTATGCGGCGATGGAACCGCGCGACACCACCAACACGCTCAATTACCTGGTGATGGGGCCGTGGCGGCACAGCCAGGTGAACTACGACGGCACCCAGCTGGGCGCGCTCAAGTTCGACGGCGACACCGCGCTGCAGTTCCGTCGCGACGTGCTCAAGCCGTTCTTCGACCAGTATCTGGTGGACGGTGCGACCACGGCCGATACTCCGCCGGTGCTGATCTACAACACGGGGGCCAATCACTGGGACCGCCTGCAGCAGTGGCCGCGCACTGCGGTGCAGAACAAGCCCCTGTACCTGCGTGCCGGCGGGCGGCTGTCCTTCGACGCGCCGCAGCCGGACGAGGCGCCCCACGAGGCCTACGTGTCCGATACGGCCAAGCCGGTGCGGTTCGTGCCGCGCCCGGTGCACTTCGGCGACCGCGACATGTGGACCAGCTGGCTGGTGAAGGACCAGCGCTTCGTGGATGGCCGGCCGGACGTGCTCACCTTCGTGAGCGAGCCGCTGACCGAACCGCTGCGCATCGGCGGCGCGCCGCAGGTGAACCTGCAGGCGGCCACCAGCAGCACCGACAGCGACTGGGTGGTGAAGCTGATCGACGTGTACCCGGACCAGATGCCGTCGATACCGGAAATGGGCGGGTATGAGCTGGCGGTGTCGATGGCGATCTTCCGCGGCCGGTATCGCGAGAGCTTCAGCGAGCCGAAGGCAATTGCCGCCAATGACGTGCTGGATTACCGCTTCGGCCTGCCCACCGCCAATCACGTGTTCCAGCCGGGGCACCGGGTGATGGTGCAGGTGCAGTCGACGCTGTTCCCGCTGTACGACCGCAATCCGCAGACCTTCGTGCCGAACATCTACCTGGCCAAGCCGGGTGACTACCAGAAGGCCACGCAGCAGGTGTGGCATTCGCCCCAGCAGGCCAGCTCCGTGGTCTTGCCGGTTTATTGAGAGCCGGCCAACGGCCGGCGCTACCGGG